>JAJYGE010000008.1 GCA_021785155.1 Planctomycetota bacterium | reverse complement strand
TATACGCTTCTCCACAGCACAGTTCAGAAAATCACCCTCCCGGGGATTTTCCCCGGCACCCTGCTGCACCTGCGGATTGATTCACTGTCCGCGTTTTTCCTCGTGCTGATTTTTATCATGGCCGCCGCCGGATCGATATATGGAGAAGGCTATTGGCCGCAACGGGAACATCCCGACAATGGGCGAAAACTTAGATTGCTTTACGGCTGGCTGATTGCCGCCATGGCGATGGTGACGCTGGCGAATGATGCCATCGCCTTTCTGGTGGCGTGGGAAATCATGGCCTTGACAAGCTATTTTCTTATCGCCACGGAAGACCAAAAGCCGCAGTGCCGTCAGGCGGCCTGGATTTATCTGGTGGCGACGCATCTGGGCACGCTGGCGATCATGGCGATGTTTGCGCTTTTATACCATGCTTCGGATACGTTTCTGATGCAACCCGTGCCGACAACGGCCGGACTGGCGATAACCAGCGCAATTTTTCTTCTGGCACTGCTGGGTTTCGGACTTAAAGCGGGCATCATGCCGCTGCATTTCTGGCTGCCCGGCGCGCACGCCAATGCGCCGAGCCATATTTCCGCGCTGTTTTCAGGCGTCCTGATTAAAATTGGAATATATGCATTGCTACGGATATTAACGCTGTTACCCAACCCGCCCGCGGTATGGGGCGTTCTGATTTTGACGCTCGGCACAATCAACGCGCTGCTGGGCGTGATGTTCGCATTGGGGCAACATGACATCAAGCGTTTGCTGGCATATCACAGCATTGAAAATATCGGCATTATTCTCATGGGCCTGGGTCTGGCGATGATTGGAATTGCGGTACATCGGCCGGTGTGGGTGGTGCTGGGCATTGCGGGTTGCCTGTTACATGTGTGGAATCACGGATTATTTAAATCATTGCTGTTTTTTTCCGCAGGGTCGGTGGTACATGCCACGGATACGCGGGACATTGATTCTTTAGGTGGATTGGCCGGCCCAATGCCTTTTACCGCCGGATTATTCATGCTGGGTGCGGCGGCCATTTGCGGATTGCCTCCGCTCAATGGGTTCGTCAGCGAGTTGCTGGTGTATTTGGGCCTGCTGTCGCCGATGGCACAGCACGCCGGCGGCTGGGCGTCGGTGGCTCTGGGCGCGGTGGCGCTGGCCATCGTGGGAGCATTGGCGGTGGCGTGTTTTGTGAAAGTCTTTGGAGCGGCGTTTCTGGGCATCGCGCGAACGGCGGTGGCGCAGCACGCTCATGAATCGCCACCGAGCATGATTGTCCCAATGCTGGTTATTGCGGCCTTATGTGCGTTACTTGGAATTGCCCCGATGCTGGTGGTGGTTCCGTTGGGGAATGCCGCGGCGGTCTGGACCGGCCATGCGGCCGTGATGCAGAGACTGGCCGGGGCAATTCCATGGGGTATGCTGACCGTGGTCAATATTGGCTTTGCGGCAGCGCTGACCGTGGCGATTTTGACGCTGCGCGCGGCGCGGCGCGTGCAAAGTTCACCCCGATTGCCGACATGGGCTTGCGGTTATGCCCGACCGAGCAGTCGAATACAGTACACGGCGGCATCGTTTGCCCAAATGCTGGTGGCCCTGCTGGGATGGATATTGCGACCCGTGCGCCACGGAGCCGTGGGGAAAGCTTTGTTCGCGCCGCCGACGGTGCTGGAAGCACACGTTCCCGCCTTCATCACGGACCGCCTGGCTTTCCGATGCTGGCATAAATTTAAGGAGCTGGTGGTACCCGTGCGGATGACGCATCAGGGCAATGTCCAGCAATACCTGCTCTACTTTTTATTGGCACTGTTTGCGCTGTTGTGTTCGCTGATTCCGCTGGCGAGCCTGGCCAGCCGCGTGATGGGACGATGAACATGACAACGCGTGTCGGCGTGGATGTAAATAAATGATCAACATCATGATATATATTCTTCTTGGATCCACGGCCTGTATGGCCATCTCCGGCCTGCCCGGCCTGCTGTCGGGTCGCCGCGGCATCATGGGGCAATGGATCGCCATGGCGCTGAATGTTCTGGCGTCGTCCGCCGGCGTGGCGGCACTGCTGTGGTTTGCGGGAAGTGGGTGTCACAGCGGAACAGTGGACTGGAACTGGGCGCTTCCATGGGGCCGCTTTGCGGTGGGCCTTGATGTGATGACAGGCGTATTTCTGCTGCCGATTCTGGGCATTTCAGCTTTGGGATCCATTTATGGCCTGGGGTATTGGAAGCAGACGCAACATCCCGGCGATGGCAGAAAGCTGCGATTTTTCTGGGGACTCATGAGCGCCGGTATGATGCTTGTCACGTTGGCGCGCGATGGGGTTCTTTTTTTAATGGCGTGGGAGATCATGGCAACGGCGGCCTTTTTTCTTATCACCACCGAAGATCAGCAGGAGGATGTCCGCGCCGCGGGCTGGATTTATTTAATCGCCGCGCATCTTGGAATGCTTTGCCTGGTTGCCATGTTTGTCCTCCTGTGTTGGACCACCGGATCATTTAATTTGTGGGTGACGACCAATGCCCCGGCGGCTTCGGGAATGGCCACCGCGATATTTCTGCTCGGTTTGGTCGGCTTCGGGCTTAAGGCCGGAATCATGCCGCTGCATGTGTGGCTGCCCGGAGCGCACGCCAACGCGCCCAGCCACGTTTCCGCATTGTTTTCGGGCGTGATGCTCAATATCGGCATATACGGATTGGTGCGGATCGGCGGTATTTTTTCCACTCCGCCGATGTGGTGGGGCGCAACGCTTTTCATCATGGGAATCGGCTCCGCGGTCGTGGCGATGATCTTTGCGGTATGCCAGAACGACTACAAACGCCTGCTGGCATACAGTAGTATTGAAAACATGGGAATCGTGTGTCTGGGTATCGGTTTGGCCATGATCGGGCGCGCCTGGAATCGCCCGGATCTGATATGGCTTGGTTTAGGCGGGGCACTGTTTCACATGCTTAATCACAGTTTGTTCAAACCCCTGCTGTTTATGGGCGCGGGAAACATACTCCACGCAACGCATACCCGCCGGATGGACCGCCTGGGCGGCCTGGCAAAAAAAATGCCGGTCACCTCCATACTGTTTTTCATCGGCGCAATGGCGATATGCGGGTTGCCCGGCCTCAATGGATTTCTCGGTGAATGGCTGATTTACCTGGGCCTGTTGCACACGGTACCGACGGGACACCTCGAAAGCGGCGTGTGGCTGTCATTGGGGGCACCGGCATTGGCGGTAACGGGAGCACTGGCAATAACCGGTTTCGTAAAATTGTCCGGGGCGGTTTTCCTTGGCAATCAGCGTT
The DNA here is from genome assembly GCA_021785155.1 of Planctomycetota bacterium. Next base: position 1,715 of record JAJYGE010000008.1, on the reverse strand, counting down.
CCGCCGATATAGACCACGCCCATGATCCGGGGTTCAGCGCTCTGGTACCGATGATGATACTGGCATTGGGTTGTGTGGTCGTGGCTTTGATTCCAACTGTGATAACCCCGACGCTCGTGCGGGCGGTCCAGAACTGGGACACCGGTCTGATGTCCACGCATGCCAATTCACTTATGCCCGCGCCTGTCTATTATGTTGCGATACTCGATGCCCTTCTGCTTGTCGCGGGAATTGCTCTGACACTGACACTATGGGCTGTACGCCGTCGTGGAACCGCCGCCCAACCGCCCACATGGAGTTGCGGCTACACACGCCCCGTTCCGCGGATGCAATATACCGGATCATCTTTTTCCCGAATGCTGGCCCAAATGTTTACCTGGATGATTCCGGGAAAGCCCTTCACGCCGGCACCAGGTAAATACTTTCCCCAGCCGGCGACTTGGACGCAAGACGTGCCCGATACATTACTGGATAACGCATTGATTCCCGGATTCGGCCTGCTGCAGCGGCTGTTTTTGTGGCTTAGACCTCTGCAAAATAAACCGGTCAACATTTATCTGGCGTATATGCTGGGGATTCTGCTGGTGCTGCTGATTGTGTTGCGATTTTAGGTCCAAGGCGTATTTTTAGAATCAAGGAATTAGGATAAGCCCATGCTTCAAACTGGTATTAACATACTCATTCAAATTGGCCTGCTGCTGCTCATGCCGCCGTTGCTGCCGGGTGTGATTAACAAAACCAAGGCCTGGTTCGCGGGCCGCAAGGGACCGCCGCTGCTGCAACCTTATTTTGACATCTACAAGCTGCTGCGCAAGGGAATGGTTATCAGCAGCGCCACAACCTGGATTTTTCAGGCGGCACCCATGGTAACGCTGACCGCCACATTCCTTGCCGGCCTGCTGATTCCATTCGGTTCCTTTACCGCTCCGATTCATTTCACCGGCGATTTGATTCTGTTTGTGTACCTCTTCGGATTGGTACGATTTTTTACCACCTCGGCGGCGCTGGACACGGGCTCATCCTTTGAAGGCATGGGGGCCGCGCGGGAGGTTACCTTTGCGTGTATTTCCGAGGCCGCCGTGCTGTTGGGGTTTCTGGTTCTGGTGCGGCTATCCGGAAGTTTCAGTTTATCCCCGATGCTGCTGGCCCCACGTTCGCATCCGCCGGAAGCACCGGTGCTCTTGGCCGCGGCGGGATTATTTATCGTGCTGCTGGCGGAAAATTGCCGCATTCCCGTGGATGATCCCAATACGCATCTGGAATTAACCATGATTCATGAAGTCATGGTGCTGGATCACAGCGGTCCGCTGCTGGGTATCATCCAATATGCGTCCGCGATGAAACTTTTAATTCTTGGAGCCGTGGTACTGCATCTCATCGCACCTTTTCATACCGGCATTCCCGTTGCGGACTGGATCCTGTTTATTGTGGAAATGATCGGTATGGCGGGGGTGATCGGCGCGGTGGAGTCCATCATGGCGCGCCTGCAAATGCGGCACGTTCCGACATTGCTGGCGGCGGCGAGCCTTTTATGCGGCTTCGGATTTGTTTTGATGGTGAGGTAAATCATGCACATACTGGTGGAACATTCGTCGGGATTGCTTACGGCCGGAATCAGGGCTACGCCGCAGGCCATGCACTGGCTGGTGAACAGCCCTCTGGGATTGGTGTTGTTGCTCAATGTCTTCATGTTGGGCGTCAGCCGGATGCGATCC
>JAJYGE010000009.1 GCA_021785155.1 Planctomycetota bacterium | reverse complement strand
CTCCCACCGTCCCGATCCGGACACGCCCATTGAAGAGACCATGGGGGCGTTGGATACGGCAGTGCGGCAGGGCAAAGCACTCTATGTGGGACTGTCGAATTACAAACCGCCCCAGGCCCGGCAGGCCTTTGCAATTCTCAAATCTCTGGGCACGCCCTGTCTGATCCATCAGCCGCGGTATTCCATGTTGGATCGCTGGATTGAAGATGAATTGCTTGATGTGCTGAAAGAGCATGGCGTGGGGGCCATTGCTTTTTGCCCGCTGGCGCAGGGATTGTTGACCAGTAAATATCTGAAGGACATCCCTGAAGATTCGCGTGCGGCTAAAGCCAATAGCTTCCTCAAAGCGGACAAGATCACGCCGGATTATCAGGCTCGCCTCAAAAAACTCAACGCCCTGGCCGCGGCGCGCAGTCAGAGCCTGGCGCAAATGGCTCTGGTGTGGGTGTTGCGCGACGCACGAGTTACGTCCGCCCTCATTGGTGCCAGCCGGGTGGCCCAGATTGAGGAAAATGTGGCGGCCCTGGCAAATGGCGCCTTTACCGCGGAGGAATTGAAAACAATTGACGGAATCCTGGGACGTTAGACTTAGACCAGGATGAACTGTTGGATCATAACGCTCTTGATGTGGATCGGAAGGAAGCCGTGGCGGATTTAACTGTGACCATGCACGCACCGGCGAAATTAAATCTGGGCCTGCGTATTTTTCCGCGACGCCCCGATGGTTTCCATGATATTGAATCGTGGTTTGTACCCCTTTCTCTGCGCGATACGCTGACTTTTCGCAGGACTGAAGCATTGGAATTGGAACTCTCCGGGCTGGCCGCTGGTCTGTCCGATCAACCGGAAAAAAATCTGGCGGGTCGCGCCGCATTGGCGCTGGCACAGGCCGCCGATGTAAAACCGCACGCGAATATTCATCTGCATAAACTCATTCCCGCTGGGGGCGGTTTGGGAGGGGGGAGTTCCGATGCGGCGGCAACCCTGTTGGCGCTAAGGCAGCTATGGAACGTCTCCATTTCCGATCCGGAGATTTTTAAATTAGCCGCCCAGATCGGCAGCGATGTGCCGTTTTTTATCCATGGCCAATCCTCTATTTGTCGCGGGCGCGGAGAATTAATTGAATCACTTCCATTGCATCGGCTGCTCTTTGCGGTTCTGATAATTCCACCTTATGGCACGAGCACCAAAGACGTCTATCAGGCGTTTGATATTCAGTCCGAACCGCCGGATACTGCGGCCATCGCCTGGGCGGAACTGGCACACGCGAACGCGATGGATATCAGTGCGGCAATTCGCAATGACCTGGAGCGATCCGCCTTTGTGGTGACCCCGGCGCTGTCCGGCCTGCGCGATGAGATTAAAACAATTGCCAGGCGCCCGGTTCATCTAAGCGGTAGTGGCTCAACGTTGTTTATTCTTGCCGATCAGTTGGCCGAAGCCGAATTCCTGGCAAATTCGCTGGAACGCAATTTAGATCAAGCCATGCGTATTACACCCGTGCGCATTAACAATTCCTGCCGGTGTTCAAGTTGACATTGCGGGGCGTTGAGATTATTTCCTGCCGGAACGGCGCGCGGCGGGTGGTGATGCCAATGAACGGCTCGGGGGCACATGTATTCCCAGTGCCACCAGCGCATCACTATGCACGATATGACGCAGCGCCTCACGTGGAATTATTGGAAATTGCGATCCCATCGCATAGTGATTGATATTGAAGAATGTATCAAGACATTCGGCGGCGGTGGAAAACGGGAAATCACTGCCAAAAAGAATTCGGCTGGTAACCTGTAACTGATACGCCCGAATCAATGCGTCCCATGCGATCCATGGCCGCCGCAGCAGTCCCGCAATGCAGGAAAAGACATTGGAATGCTTGGCCAAAAGCGTCAGGGTTTCGTCAAGCCAAGGGTACCCCAGATGACTGATGACCATTTTCAGATCGGGAAAGCTGCGGGCCACTTCATCCAGCAGCAGAGGCCGGGCGTATTCCATGCGAGTGTGCCTGTCCAGATAAGGGCCGGAGGAGAATACCACGGGCAACTTCATGGCGGAGGCGGCTTCGTAGATGCGCATGGCTTGCGTATCACAGGGGTGGAAATTCTGCGCCGCCGGGCAAATCACCAATCCTTTGAGGAATGGATCGTGACCAATTTCGGCAACTTGCGCCATTGCATCGGGATCGGTGGGATCCAGCCCGGCAAAACCAATCATCTGGTCGGCGTGTTCACTGCAATAGTCGGCAATGAGTTGATTGGGAATGTGAGCTTCAAGATACCGGCTTTGAAATCCCAGAACGAAACTGCGGCTTGCCGGTTCACACGCCAGGTAATGCGATGCGGTATCGGCTTTGGGCAGCAACCGAACCTGCTCATGCCCGAACCAAATAGGTTGCGCGATGCGGTCGATGGCTGCGCGGCCAAGCTGGTCGGCGCTTTGCCATATACTGGTATGACAGTCGATAATCATGTTATCTTTTCCCGCTGAACGGCCGGATCAATCACTGGTCGCGGACGTTTTGAAACATAAGTTGATCGTATAAATCGTGTACAATACATTATAATGAAGGATACGCTTTTGGAGTCAACATGGCAAGGAACAAATTGGCACCCGGATGATGCTTTGCGGTTCCCGATGATTTCGGATTAAATGGCGGATGTTGCCGGAAGTTATGGAGTTTTCATTCATGCGTGTATTGGTGGTTGAGGATAATAAAGTCAGTCTGACTTTAATTCGTAATACGCTCGCCGGTGCCGGCCATGAGGTTGTATGCACCGATACCGCGGAGGAGGCGCTGGAAATTATCCGCGAGGGACTGGCACACCTGGTTGTGGCGGACTGGGAAATCCAATCGTCGCTTAGCGCGTTATCACTCTGTCAGACCATTCGGCGTGAGGAAGTCTGGGGCTATGTTTATATTATTCTTGTTACCTCGCTCAATGACGCGCAAGAGCGTGTGCGCGGTCTGACGGCCGGGGCCGATGATTTTATCAGTAAACCGTATGATCCCGATGAACTTGTGGCCCGCGTGCGCAGCGGTGAACGCGTGCTGGCCACCGATACACGCAATTTGGCCATTTTTGCCATGGCCAAACTTGCGGAATCCCGTGATCCGGAAACCGGCATGCACTTGGAACGGGTACAGACGTACTCGCGATTATTGGCGCAGGAAATGGCGGCAAGTCCGAAATATCACGATCAGATCACAGCTAATTTTATCCGCTGGATGTATCTAACCAGTCCGTTGCATGATATTGGCAAAGTGGCCATTCCGGATTACGTGCTTTTGAAACCCGGACGGTTGACGGATCGGGAATTCGCCCTGATGAAAACACACACAACATTGGGGGCCAACACCATTGATCTTGCCCTGCGCAAGTTTCCTCAGGCCGAATTTCTGCGTATTGCCAAGGAAATTATCGCAACCCATCATGAACGCATTGATGGTACCGGCTACCCTACGCAGATGCGCGGGATGAATATTCCTGTCAGCGGGCGAATTGTTGCCGTGGCCGATGTTTACGATGCTCTCACGTCACGCCGCTTATACAAAGACGCCTTCAGTCATGAAATCGCCCGTTCGATGATTGAAGCCGGCTCCGGCACACAGTTCGATCCTGATATTGTGGCAATGTTCCTGAAAATTCAGGACGCCATTGTGGAAGTAAAAGAACGTTTTGCCGAATCTCCGCAGATCATTACCTGACAACCACGGGAACCAAGAACGCGGCTGACCAATCCCGCCTGAACCTGAAAATACGCATGAACTACAGCCGCACCGCTGCGCGTATTGCAAGACAACGCCGGATCAGAGATTCGAGTTGATCCAGCGGCAGAATTGTGGCCGCATCGGAGGGACTTTTTTCCGGGTCCGGGTGTACTTCCACAAACAATCCATCCACTCCCGCCGCGGTGGCGGCATGGGCCAGCAGGCCAACATATTGGCGCTGCCCGCCCGTAGCGGTTCCCAGGCCGCCGGGAAGTTGTGTGGAGTGCGTCGCGTCAAAAATAACCGGGGCCCCAAGTTCCCGCATCTGAGGAATTCCGATCATGTCATTGACCAGGCGGTTGTAACCAAAAAATGTGCCGCGTTCCGTCAACAGGATCCGCCGATTGCCGGTCGAACGAATTTTTTCAACGACATTTTTCATTTCCCAGGGGGCCATGAACTGACCTTTTTTCACATTGACCGCTTTCCCGCTTTCGCCCGCAGCGATCAACAGGTCGGTCTGTCGGCACAAAAACGCCGGTATCTGAATAATATCGGCCACGTCCGCCACCGCGGATACCTGATCGCTTTCATGCACATCGGTGGTAATCGCAACGCCCAGGGTCTGCTTGACCCGCTTGAGAATCTCCAATCCCTGTTCCAGGCCATGGCCGCGGAAGCTGCCGCCGCTGGACCGATTAGCTTTGTCAAAGCTGGCTTTGAAAATGTACGGAATATCAAGTTTTTTACAAATTGCGGCCACGGTTTTTGCGATGTGCAGGCATATATCCTGATTTTCAATGACACACGGTCCGGCGATCAGCAGAAACTTTTCACCGGGTACCCAGGAAACATCGGAAAATGTATAGGCGGTCATGGCGTTACCTTTTTTTCATGTTACTATTACCGACTGCCAAGATAACCGGTCGGCGGATGATCTGGCAACCGGAGAACGGCTTGGCGGTATCGGGGGGCGTGGCAATAAATCCGAACCAGGGGTCCGGGGTGCGAGTTTCCAGGACGAACCCTTCTCTAATCGCCGGCATTTATGCCGTTGATTTCCCTGTTCGCCCGGAAAACCCGCCACACCCTTGTTAGCCGGCACATTTAATGTGCCGCCGCGTTGCGAAAAGCGCCACCACCGCAACCGACGGTTCCGGGCATCACCGGCGCGATCCCACCCATTCAACAACAGTTTTGACCCCGCCCGAAAAACCCGCCACACCCTTGTTAGCCGGCACATTTAATGTGCCGCCGCGTTGCAAAAAACGCGACCACCGCAACCGACGGTTCCGGGCATCATCGGCGCGATC
>JAJYGE010000282.1 GCA_021785155.1 Planctomycetota bacterium | reverse complement strand
CACACTATTGGCTAAATTGCCGGTGCTGGCGCAGCCCACCGTGTCATACCCCAGTTCAATGGCCTTGGTAATGGCCACAGAAACCACGCGCTCTTTATAGCTCCATGTGGGGTAATTGGCCGAGTCATCCTTAATATATAACTCTTTCACACCCAATACCTTTTCCAGGTTATGCGCCCGGCGCAAAGGCGTCCAACCGGAGTTCAATCCCGCCTTGGGTTCACCATCAACCGGCAGTAAATCGCGGTAGCGCCACAAATTTCGAGGCTTACTTGCAATCGATTCCCGCGTCACTTTGCCGCGCATGGCGGCGTAATCATATTGAACCTCCAGCGGCCCGAAGCACACTTCGCACACATGTACGCCTTTTTGCGGATATTTTTCCCCGCATTCACGGCACTTAAGCCCCAGCACATACGACATTTATAACCTCCGCCCGGCGGCACCATGATTACTCTGGTGATTTACGCCGGAAAATAAAGCGGCCTCTTATCAGGATGCACCGGTTAAGGGTGCTGATTCCTGATAAGAGGCCGCGCGATATACCAAAAGAGACGCTGATCCGCTTATCTATCCCCAAGTTCGCCGGAAAAACCGACGAGCGGGAGGGAATTAGCACCCGCTTCTTACACCATAAAAGGCGTGAAGATGGGTTGCTGTGCCGTCAACGGGCCCGTCCCTCAGGCACTCTTGATAAGAGCCTTATTCAATTGTCAATGCAGATATTAGAACCCGTGGCCGCGATTGTCAAGAGTTACGCCCGCTTCTTATGTTCTCGAATCAGTTTCTCCCGCTCCGCCAGGTGCATGTCATGATCCATCATCATTTTTGCCAGGCTTTCCAGATTCACCTTGGGTGCCCATCCGAGCTTCGTGCGAGCTTTCGTGCTGTCGCCCAGAAGTAAATCGACCTCCGCGGGGCGGAGATAGCGCTCATCAATTTTCACATAGTGTTCCCAGTCCAGCCCCACGAGATTAAAGCATAATTTCACCCATTCGCGGACACTGCGCGTTTCGCCCGTGGAAATAACATAATCATCCGGCTTTTCCTGTTGCAACATCAGCCACATGGCCTCAACGTAATCTCCGGCAAAGCCCCAATCACGCTTGGCATCGAGATTTCCCATGTACAACGCATCCTGTAATCCCAGTTTGATGCGCGTGGCGGCGCGGGTGACTTTCCGCGTGACAAACGTTTCGCCCCGCCGTGGCGATTCATGATTAAACAATATACCACTGCATGCAAACATGCCGTAGGCTTCACGGTAATTAATCACCTGCCAATGGGCATAAACCTTCGCGCACGCATACGGGCTGCGCGGATGAAAGGGTGTGGTTTCCTTCTGGGGTGTTTCCACAACTTGGCCGAACATTTCACTGCTTGACGCCTGATAAAACCGAATTGGCAACCCGACATCCCGGATCGCTTCCAGCAGCAACAAAGTTCCCATGCCGGCGGTATTAACGGTATATACCGGCTGATCGTAACTGACCCGTACATGCGATTGCGCCCCGAGGTTATACACTTCTGTCGGTCGCGTGCGTGTGAGAATATCCCGCAGGCCCGAAGCATCGGTTAAATCGCCGTAGTGCAGGTGCAGCCGACTGCCCAGCTCATGGGGGTCCTGGTAAATATGATCCAGCCGCTCCGTATTGAAACTGCTGGATCTGCGAATAATGCCATGGACTTCATATCCCTTGGCCAGCAGGAATTCCGCCAGATAAGAGCCATCCTGGCCGGTGATGCCAGTGACCAGAGCACGACGGGGATTTTCACTTTTCATAATTCCTCGCTTCAACAAGCTACGTTTAAGTATTTTCGGACATTACCACGGGAAACATTAAATTTACAGCCGGATTGGAAAATATCACATCCACCGGGTTATGTCCCTGTCGGAGAAACCGTGGGGGAGCAATCCCGGTGGTTATTCGGACAGACTTTTGAGAATAATAACGCCGTTCGCCATCGTTTAACAGCGCCGCACGCCACGAGAGCGCATCGGAATGCCCGCCCGCGTCAACTGTCACGCACCCCCGGTTTGTGGCGTGGCAATAAATCCGAACCAGCGTACCGGGAAACCCCATCCCACTGTTAGAACAGGGGAGCAGAGGAACAGGTGAGCAGGGGAAGGGGTACCGCTGGGGGGTTGCCTCATCTTGCGACCGCATCATAATAGTTCCAGCCTTATGTGCTCTACTGCTCGACTCTCTACTGTTCTCTGCTCTGCGGCGGGCGGCGGCCGCCGCCACGGTGTGGATTTGCATGATTGTTGAATTCCGGCTACACTACTGTGCTTGTGTTTGGTGAACTGTATGAAGGTATGCTATGCCCACAATCAATCAATTACTCCGGAATCCGCGTCGCAGCTTGAAGCGCATTAATAAGGTCAAAGACCTTGAAGCCTCGCCGCAGCGCCGCGGGGTATGCCTGCTGGTCAAGACCATGACGCCCAAGAAGCCGAATTCCGCATTGCGTAAAGTGGCCCGTGTGCGGCTTTCCAATGGGAAGGAAGTTACCGCTTATATTCCGGGAATTGACCATAATCTGCAGGAACACTCGATTGTTCTGGTGCGCGGCGGTCGGGTACGCGATCTGCCCGGTGTGCGATATCACATCGTGCGCGGCGTACTGGATGCCAGCGGTGTGGAAGCCCGCCGTCGCAGTCGTTCCAAATATGGAGCCAAGAAACCTAAGTAATAAATGGAGTTGCCGCGTGGATTCAGCCGTCGGCTGGAGCGCGTGTAACGCCTTATTTTAAGTACCTTGAAGTATCCCGAATCCAGGTGATTCGATACGGAGAAAAGAAAGGAAAGTCCCTATGGGCACCAAATCGTTTACCGTCAGCAGTACCCAACTTAAACCCGATGCGGTTTACAATTCGCTGCTGATTTCCAAATTCATTAACTGTCTGATGTATGACGGCAAAAAGGCCACCGCCAAACGGGTATTTTATGGAGCCTTGGACATCATTGGCCAACGGGTTAAAGACGCCAAACCCAACGAGGTCTTTGAAGCGGCCATCAACAACATCAAACCCAATATTGAAACCCGTTCGCGCCGCGTGGGCGGACAGAATTATCAGGTTCCCATGTCCGTTAGCCGCAAGCGCCAGCAGAGTCTGGCCATCCGCTGGCTTCTGGAGGCCGTTCGTGCCAAGTCGGGCAAACCGATGAGTGAACGCCTGGCGGATGAAGTTCTGGCCGCCAGCCGCCGTGAAGGCGCTGCCATGCAAACCCGTGAAAACGTTCACAAGATGGCCGAAGCCAACCGCGCATTCGCCCACTTTGCATGGTAATTCAGTTCCGGTTAAAGTACGCTCTGCAAATTTGGAAGTTCATTGGCGTAAGGCGGAGACTTTCGTGAGTACAGGCACGGGAACGAATTGGTTTGCGGCGGTGGCGCTGCATTGGACGGGTGGTCTGGCATCGGCGAGTTTTTATCTGCCCTTCCGCGGAGTTAAACGCTGGAGCTGGGAAACCTACTGGCTGGTCGGCGGTTTTTTCAGTTGGATCGTCGCACCGATGGTATTCGCTTATCTTCTGGTGCCGGATTTTTGGCAGGCCATTCACACCGCCAGCGATTCCACTCTTTTCTGGACTTACTTCTTCGGGGCCATGTGGGGACTCGGCGGCCTGACCTTCGGGCTGACCATGCGCTATCTTGGCATCGGACTGGGAATGGCCATCGCGCTAAGTTATTGTGCCGCGTTCGGTACGCTGATGGTGCCCATCTATGACGGGCAATTCGGTAATCTCCTGACGAATCTTTACGGACAGGTCATTCTGCTGGGCGTTCTGGTATGCATCAGTGGTATCGCCATCAGCGGTATGGCAGGGATGGCAAAAGAGCGTGAATTGCCGGACGATCAGAAGCAAAAGTCCGTAAAGGAATTCAACTTCAAAAAAGGCATCATGGTGGCCACTTTCTCCGGCATCATGAGCGCCTGTTTTAATTTCGGCATAACCGCCGCCGCACCCATCCAAAAGACCAGCAAAGCGTTGCTGGCGGCCCATCATGCCTCCAATATATGGAATGGCCTTCCCTCCCTGATTGTGGTTCTTTGGGGCGGGTTCACCACTAATTTTATATGGTGCCTGATTTTACATCTTAAAAATCGCAGTGGCCGACAATATCTGGCGTCCACATCCGCCCCGGATGAAAACCGTATTCTGACGGGCTTGGATGGCCCCGGCTACTCCAAGCCGGTTGGAGATATTTCTTTGCCGATCAATCGCGTGCCGCTGTTGAACAATTACACCCTTTCCGCACTTGCCGGCGTTACGTGGTATCTGCAATTTTTCTTCTACACCATGGGGCAGACCAAAATGCCCGCCGCCGGTAAATTCTCGGGCTGGACGCTGCACATGGCCAGCATTATCATTTTTGCCACGTTGTGGGGTGTAATCCTGCATGAATGGAAGGGTACCAGCAAGAAAACCCATGCCCTGATCACGGGCGGAATTATCGTGCTGGTTATGTCAACAATTATTGTCGGCGTAGGCAATTTCCTGAAGACCAAGCAGCCCGTCAAAGCGGCGAAACCCGCCGCCGCTCTGATTGTGCCGCACCATGCGGCGTAAAGGCTGCTGTGCCGCGGCCCCATGCCCTGGGCCGATGAAGATATCAAGATGTCGTTGATCCGATTTCCGTTGCGCGGCCAAGTGCAGGTGTTCCCGGCACCCGCAATGTCCACGGTGCGCCGGGACGGTGGTTGGCTTGCCGACGAACAAAGCGATCCGCCGAAAGTGTCACGTGTCCCTGTGGCCATGGCGGTGGGGCCTGTGACAGATTCTGCCAGGTCGCTCGGGGCCAAATCCTTAACTTTTTAGCGCCATTGCGCATTATCCCTCTTATTGCAATCCTATAGCCTTACCGAAGTACAGTTCAGACCCGCTGAACAAGGTTCTTTGACAAATAAATAACATGCCCGCATCAATGGTTCCGTATGGCCATGGAGATCGCTAAGTACCCGGTAAAAAAACGACGCTCGCGCCCATTCCGCGCAATTCTGAAATTACTGATCAATACT
>JAJYGE010000286.1 GCA_021785155.1 Planctomycetota bacterium | reverse complement strand
AATTAAAGCTCGCATTGCAGCTTAATAGTGCGCTTGCAAAAAATGAATTGCAACGATTATCACCCAAAGAAGTGGCGGAGATCCAGGCGGAAATCAAGAAATTAAACGCACAAATACCCCTCCGGTAGGTGATTTGGCGGCATAAAGCATCATGCCGGTGGTTGTGCATTGCAGCGCAACCCAATGAGCTCAAAGGAAATTCAACCACGGATAAAGCCAAAGGTTCTGTTGTTGATAGCACACGGCGATGTAAGCCGAATATCTTCCACGCGGAGTTGCCGGTGATTGTCTTGAACCCGCGGGTTGGCCACCAACTTAACCGCTGGTGCCCTGGCGGTACATGTGTTCCGGCTCTTGAGCATGTTGTCGGGCCAGTTCCACGTAGTGCTTATTGTTGTATTGCATATCTTCCAATTCCGCCTCCCGTACTGGCCGAACCACTTTTGCCGGCACACCCATGACGGTCTGCCCATCAGGAATGACCATTCCCGGCGACACCACCGCACCGGCTGCCACGATGCAATTTTTTCCCACCACCGCCCCGCCGAGGATTACCGCTTTCATGCCGATCAGCGTCCCGTCGCCCACACTGGCGCAATGCACCACCGCGCCGTGGCCAATTGTTACGTTGTCGCCAATGACCAGCGGTTGGCCATAATCACAATGCAGCACCGAATTTTCCTGTACGTTCACGCATTGGCCCAGGGTAATGGGTGCCACATCACCACGAATTGTCACACCAAACCAGATGCTGCAATCGGATCCGAGTGTCACATCGCCGCAAATGACTGCGTTGGTAGCCTGCCAATGCTGGTCCACACGTTGCATCCGGGCATTACTGATATAGTTACTCATGGCACTATTATGCGCAAAAGAAGAGTCTTATAAAAGCCAGTAATGCAATTAATATTTGTATAAGCGAATATATAGGGCCTTCAGTGTATGAAAGGCCACAAACACGGTGTATTAAAAAATCGCAAAAAAAATCTTCCGTTTACGCTTTCAAATTGCTATACTCATGGAAACCAAGTGTGGTTGCCTGTCGTATGTGATCTTGTAGTGATCGTCGGCAGCAGGCTCCGGGATGGGTTTAGGAGCCACCAAGGCTGGCAAAACGGTAGAAGCCGACATCCTGCGGGATCCGCAACACCGGTTGTATTGGAGGGACTTTGTTTTGGAGACAGAAATGTTGAAATTGGTGAGTAAAAATAGGATTGTGAAATAAAGATACAAAGTTTTGTGTCTGGTTTGGCTGATGGCAAAACGTACGCCGTCAGCGCGAATCAATGTGTTATAAACAAGTGTAATCGTTTGGAAACAGGATGTTTCCACGAATTTTAATGAGGTAAGGCCAATGAAAAGCCAAAAGGAATCTACCATGAGCGTTCATCACAAGAAACCGCGCAGCGCGGGTATCTCCGTGCTGGTTTATGATCGTCCGCTGCATCCGGAATTAATTTCCGCTGATATTCGTCGGGCGCGCGCTGTGGGCGAATTTGATGTCAATATCTGGCTGCTCAACAACGGCGGCCACATGCTGGCCATTACCGGCCCGCACACCGTTTGCGAGCTATGCTGCTTCCCCAATAAATCCCTGCCGGAACGCGGCCTGCTCGAACGCATTCCCTGTAAGGGCGACAAACTTTATGATGTGGCCCTGGGCGAAACGCATCATTATTACCTGGCAATTAATGAAGAGCACGTTACCGATACCCTCTTTGAAAATTCGGTCGCTGAACTGCTCCGCATTGCCGAGGAACAAAATGGCGTTGTCTCGCACCGGAAAAATGAACTTGGTGAAACCGTCGGCTTGTCGGTTGTCGTTACGCAGTTGCACCGCCGGGCGGTACACATTGAAGGATTCCACCTTTTGAACGACGCCCATGTGCTGGTCCGCACGCAGTCGGTCGTGGAACCCACGCGATAATTCCGCACCGTGCCAAGACCTTGAAATCTGAAATTCTACGTTTCAGGTGCGTGGGAGCTTTGCGCATCACTTACAGTTGATGGCCAAATGCGAAAAAAAGGCTCTTTGAAATGTAACATTTCAAAGAGCCTTCAATTGCTGCGCACTGTTAATTAGTGAGATGGCACCCCATCACGACGATGCAATTTCCGCAGACCAGGCTTTTTTCAGCCACGCCTGGGGAATGCGCGTTGTCCCGGTGGGATCCGCCAATGTTTCCTCAAATTCAGTGCCCACACGATACCCGCCTTCAGGCAGTTGCCGACAGAAGCGCACGAGGCACAAAACCAACATGCCGCCACCCTCGCGAAACTGCAACGGTGCAACCACATATTCATTTGCCTGCAGGTGCCGCCGAGTTAAAAAACCCATCCCTTTAAGCGACACATCTTCCGCATTCACGCGGAAAGCCGCACTGCGTGGCCGCTCCGGCCGTGGCAGGCGTTTTAGCCACATGACTTGTTGCACGGGCCGTCGCCGATGCTTCCGGCCAAGAGATTCCCCTTCATTCTTCAAATTTTCGATAATCTGAAGAATCTGCTTTCGTTCATTTTTAGATAAAGTTGTTGTGCTCACCGCACTACTCCGCACACTATTCTTACCAACCGTATGTTATCGAACCGATAGGCGCAAAAGGTTTACGAAATCTTCGGAAAATTTAATTCGGGTCAAATATTTCGTCGCCGGAGACCATCTGGCCCGATAATCATGGCGTTTTGCGCCATCAACATTCTCCGCGGCCTATCCGTCCATGGCGGTCACGCCGCCCGCTTTTCGGCAGGGAGGGCCAATTCGCGCACAGTATCACGCACCTGTACCCGGAAAATATTGCCGCCACAGCTTGATTTAACGCTGATCTTGCCGCATACTACTGTGCTTTCGCCAAGTTGCCGGGGTTACCGGGACTCTATGGGCGTTGTGTTGAATCAGGGAGGCCGCTAAATGGCTTACGCGATTGTTGAAGACAGTGGTACACAGTTCAAGGTTGAACCCGGCGATAAGCTGGAAATTGATCTCCGCCCATTGGCGGAAGGTGCTACCAGCCTGACGTTTGATAAAATCCTGCTGGTTTCAAATGATAGCGGCGTGAAAATCGGGCAACCGGTTGTCGCCGGTGCATCCGTGACTGCGAAAATTATCGGCGAAATGAAAGCTGACAAGATTTTTGTTGAACGCTTCACCCGCCGCAAGGGATTCCATCGCCGCGTTGGCCACCGTCAGCGCTATATTGGCGTTCAAATTGAATCCATCAATGGCTGATACCTCTTTGCGTTCGCAAAATCCTATAACATTGAAAATATCAGGCAGCTTTGCGGTAAATTCCGCCGAGCTGCTTTTTTATGCGCCCCCGGCCAATGCGGGAAAACCGCGGACGCCGTTGATAGCGCAAACGCACGCCGGTCCTTCAGCGTATCCCGCGACCGATTGCGTCCGGAGAAATTTAGCGGACAACACCTGGCGAAGTTCTTTCATTATCACTGCTGCCGCGCAGCTGAATTCACAATGCCGGTGATGACGGAACGAAATACAAAAAAAGGCGGCGGAGTGTTGTACTCCGCCGCCGATGGTTTTGATGAAACTTCTGCTGGCCGAAACGATCTTAGAACTGATAGATCGCGTCAATGGCCACAGTAGTTTGATAATGTTTGCCGTTGAACACCTGATGATCGGCCAAGTCTTCACGAATTTCCGGACGAATGTAGAAATTCTTGCTGAGACTCCCGTTGGGGAATGGGGTGATCTTCACACCGAAAGTAAGATCGCCAAAATTGGTGTAGTTGTTGATGCCAAAGGGGTTAATGGCGGCTCCATTGAGGTCGGTTAACCCTGACCCAACATAGTCATATTCTTCACGGGTGGTGAAGCTGAAGGAGCTGTTGAGAGCATAGTTCTGATATAGCGCTTCGCTGAACCAACCAGACGATTGGAAGCCATTGGTGCTGTTGCCCGCGCCGTCGTAACCTATGGTGGTGTCCGAGACCAAGGTCAGAGCATTATTGAGAATTGGCGGCGTATAGGTGATCAACGGTTCAACGACCGTGCGGTAATCGTTGTTGTTGCCAAGTCCCGCATTGCCTATCGCACCATCCTGCGGCCCCACGGACGTGTTCAATGTAAGAGTCCACTGGGAGTTCGGCATATAACTGACTTCGCCAAGGAAATCGACACCATTGCTGTTGTTATCGTAGAAGGTCTGATTCCAGCCGCGCGTAATCCCGCCCCAGAACGTCCATTGGCTGTTCGGCACATATTCCGCCAGCACGCCGGTTTGCGTGTATGGAATCATGTAGCCGAAAGAATAAGTATGGGAGTAAAGGAAATTGGTCGTTGGATTGATGGTTTCTTCACCCAACAGCGTTACAAATTTACCGGCTTTGATCTTCAGATCACCAGCACCGCCAAGGTGCAGTGCCAAGGTGACATAAGCCTGTTCAATATCCGCCTGATACAGCGGTGAATATACGCTGTTCGGATTGTAACCAAAATCCAAGCCCGAAGAATGGAAGCTGTCCCCACCGTATGATGGATCATAGCCGTAAACGAATTCAAAATGACCACCGACATCCCAGCCGCGCTTGATGTAGTTGGGATCAGAGAAGTTAATGGCTTTGGCAATGGTCAGATCCAACTGATCCATCTGCACATGATTGCCATACTCGTTGTTAAAAACCATACCCGGAATAGTCTTACCGGCCGCCGGTGGACCCGCAAGGTCTGCGGTATAACCCATTTCCAGGTAGCCATAGATGTTAATCCCGGCATTGGAAAGGGTTTGTCCAACGGACGTATCCCCGGTCTTAATTTGATCCAGTGAATACATCAGCAGCGGATTGGTATCCGCCGGCGCAGGCGGCGGGGTGGGCATTGCCATATTCCGCATGGCAGCCGGCGCCGCTGCCGGCACGGGGGTTGTGGTGGTGGACGAATCCGCCAGTGACAGGCCTGAGGTCGCCAACACAGCGGCCATGGCCAACAACGTAGTAATTGGTCGCATTTGTTTCTCCTTCAAAATGCAAAAACCGTTTGTTTTATAAGCAAAGTCCGTGCCAAAGAGGACATTCGCTCGATGACA
>JAJYGE010000220.1 GCA_021785155.1 Planctomycetota bacterium | reverse complement strand
GATTCATAAGCGCACTCCTTAAAAAAACTCTCACAGACCGAACCATTCAATCTGTATGATCAGCAAGATAGCATTCCAACATGAAAGAATAATGAAAATGTGCGCGTCACCAATATGGCGGCGAACTTCCGTTGTAAATATAGCAATCATAATGATCGATGAGCGCGTTGCGCAGCGCGATTTCCCGCACCTGTCAAAAGTATCGTAGCCCCGCTGCCAGTAGCAGTGTTGCCCAACCAATGTCGGTTTTTTCCAAGTCAAGGGTCATTGTGGTACCAAATAAACGATCACTTTATTTTCGATAAATAGGCTTCAAGACCGCGCACCAGACCGGCGGCAAGCCGATCCTGACCTGATTTGGAAGTCAGGTAACGCAAGTCGTGCGGATCGGACATAAACCCCAGCTCCACCAACACCGCCGGGCAGTTGCTTTTATCCAGCACCTCCAGCCCGCGTGTGTCCATGCGGACATCATGACAGGTAAAGCCCTCATGGATCAGCCCGGCAGCGATGCGGTGTGCGGCGACACACGAATCATGGGAGGCACCCTGCGCGTAAAGCACGGTAAAGCCCCGCATCCCGCGCTGTTTGAAATAATCACAATGAATACTTAACAACAGACGATCCCCGGGACGATCGGTGATCTGTACCCGCTGGTTGAGGCTCACATATTTATCCCGATCGCGCGTTAAGACAAAGTTGATATCGTCACGCTTCAGCAGGGGAACCATATCTCCGGCCACTGCCAGCGTGATGGTCTTTTCATCCACGCCGTTACTGCTCCGCGTACCTGAATCAATCCCGCCGTGGCCGGGATCAATAACCACAAAGGCCGGTTTCTTATTCTCACCCACAGCTCCATGCAGAAAGGGGGGAAGAACCACAAAACACAAAATCGCCGGAATAACCAGGGCTTTCCAACGCCTCGCCATGAAAGTGGAACTGTTTTCATCGGGATACGTCATGATTGTTCCTTTCGCGAACGCCAAGCATGGAAGTAGTACCGTCAAGCCACCGTCGACGAACGGAGAATTCGATGGCGAAGCCTTGCGGGACCGCCAATCACAATAACCCTTAAATGTGAAGGGAAGATGAAGCCGCGGCCTGATTGCGCCAGCAGGGTCTGCGACCATTTCTGCAAACCGAAAATGGTGGGTATTAAAACGTCGAGCATCACTACGATTGGATGAGCCGGGGCTTTAACAGACGCGACCTTCCGTACCGTCTCAAATCTGGATTCGTCGGAAAGAAAAACCCACGGCATCGGGGATGATGTCTGCTACTTTAGTCGTAAGTAGCAGGCACGGTCCCTCGTGCCGTCGAGCGTGTGAAATCGCAGGTGCCCAATCCAGCCCATGGCATCGGGGATGAGGCCTGTTACATAAAACTTTTACGTGGCCGAGGCATGGGAGAGAAAGGAGGTTCGCTATGAACCAGTTCCCGGAGCCGCCCCGCCATGCTCCGGATTGATAACCAGAAAGGCCGGCTTTTCACCCTTGGCCGTCGCGTGATGTAAGTGCGATGGAAACACCAAAACGCATAAGCGGGATGATCCGGCAATCACAACCGCCCACGGCATGAATGATAAATCAGGAAGCGACTATGGTCGCGGATGATGTTGGCGATGGACTGTTTTAAGCCGATCGGCATCCACATGGGTATAAATTTGGGTGGTACCAATATCGGAATGCCCCAAAAGCTCCTGCACCACCCGCAAATCCGCCCCACCGGTGAGCAGATGCGTGGCAAACGTGTGCCGCAATTTGTGGGGATGGATATGGTTGAGACCGGCCGCACGCGAAATGCAATCCAGTCGTTGCCATAACACGATGCGGTTAATCGGCTGGCCGGAACGGGACACGAAGACGTTGGGCACGCGGCTGTTGGAGACCGCCAGCAGCCGCGGACGCAATTCGCCAATATATTTAATTATCGCCGCCAGAGCGGGTTTACCAACCGGGATAATGCGTTCTTTGCGGCCCTTGCCGATGACGCGAATGACACTGAGTTCCGCATGCACATTAGCCTCCGTGAGGTCGGCCAACTCGCTGGCCCGTAAACCGCAGGCGTAAAACAACTCAATAATCGCCTGATCCCGCAGCGCCAGAGGATGCGCGGGATCAACGGCTTTTAAGAGTGCTTCGATTTGCGCCCGGTTCATGACATCGGGGAGCTTGCGCCATCCGTGGGGTGTCTCCAGATGTTCGGTGGGATCCTCGGGAATTTTCCCGCGGGCAGCCAGAAAACGATAAAACATTTTCAACGCCGCCGAATGACGCAAAATACTGCTGGTGCGCATATTACGACGGGTTTGCAGGTGTTTTAAGTATTCACCGATGACAGGCCGATCAACTCGAGTCAGATCGCGGGTCATATGTTCATGGCAGAATATGGCAAACTGCAACAGATCAGAGCGATACGCGGCCAGCGTGTTCGCGGCCAGGCCAAGTTCAATTTCAATATAGGCGAGAAAATCATTGATAGCCATGGTGTCTTCGGAGGGGAGAACAACGGCGGCTTGACGCGGACGACCATGCCTGGTGGCGGGTTTATTTTTAGTGTCCATCCATGGACCTCCAGGGCACCAACAAGGCCCAGCAATTGCGGGTTATCGCACGCCCTGACGCCGATACGGGTTTGTCGCATCGGAGGACAAACCCGTAGATTATCGCGCCATGCCGTCAGGCAATTATTGCACGCCCAGCAGATGCACGCGAAACTTCAGGGTGCTGTTATCCGGAATACCGCTGCCCGGAGGAGATTGATCACCATAAGCTAAAGCGGGCGGAATAATCAGTTCACGGATTCCACCGACGCGCATGCCTTTGACGCCAATATCCCAGCCTGGAATAACCTGCCCGGCACCGAGGGTGAACGGAAAGGGCTGATTGCCATGCAGACTGCTGGCGTCAAAAACTTTTCCATTCATCAACATGCCGGTGTAATGCACAATGACGGTCTGACCATCTTTCGCCCGCGGGCCGGTGCCAATTTTAATATCTTTGATAATTAAGCCATCGGCCAGTTTCCGTTCATGGGGAACCTGCGCGGAAGCCGTGGTGTTTGCGGCCACCGTAGCGCCCGCGGGCACCACAGCCGTCGCATTGGCGGGCGTTGTGGATGTGGACGCCGCCTGTGGGGGCTGCTGCGAACCAGAATTTCCGCAGCCAACAAGAGCAAGCGTTATTACGGAAGTCAAAGTCAGAGCCAAAACTGTCGGCCATTTTCTCATTTTCATAAATCCTCAACCAAGGGGTTCACAAACGCGCTGATTCCATTATGCACGATCCGTGCCGCACGGACAAATGCCCGCCCGATCAAGGGTTGGGCCAATCCGCATTTACAAAGCGCCCGGCTTCCAGAATGGTTTTGCCATCGACCTCAATGCGGCAACCGGGCTGGCGTAAGTCGCACACCATGTCCCAATGCAGACCACTTTCATTTTTGCCACCCGTTTCCGGATAGGCCGCCCCCAGGGCCGCGTGACACGTCCCGCCGATTTTTTCATCAAAGAGCGTGTTGCGGGTGTACTGCTGAATGGAGAAATTAGTGCCGATGGCAAATTCCCCCAAAGTGCGTGCGCCGGCATCCTGATCCATCATGGCGGTAAGAAACTCCAATCCCTTGGACGCCGTGGCATCCACGACTTTTCCATTCTTGAACTTCAGCACAATGCCATCACATTCCCGGCCATGATGGACCGCCGGAAAACTGTAGCGGATCACGCCATTGACCGCATCCTCAACCGGCCCGGTAAAGACCTCGCCATCCGGGAAATTCTCATGCCCGCAGCAATTAATCCAACGCCTTCCCGCCACGCCCAATTTCAAATCAGTATCTTTGGCAATCACATGTACTTCTTTGGCGGCGTTGAGATAATCCGCCAGACGCTGCTGTTTTTCACTGATTTTTTTCCAGGCCGCCACCGGATCATCCAGATGCAGCAGTCCGCCGCGAAAAACAAAATCCGCATACTCCCGCAGGGACATCTCCGCATCCTGGGCACTGGCTTGCGTGGGATATTGCGTGCCGACCCACTTGAGTTTGCCTTCGGCGGCGCGTTCCAGAAACCGCTTGCTGATGGGCCGACGGGCCTGTGCAGCGGCGGCCTGTTTCCGGGGGTCCACATTGGTCATGGAACGGGTATTTTCCTCCGCCCATAAACCAATGGAAACATCCATATTTTCAACAATAAATTTTGAAACCGGGGATACATATTCCAACTGTTTGGCGCTGGCGACACGATAAAAGGCCTCATCCATGGCATCAGAACTCATGGTGACAAATGGATAGCCACCCGCCAGAAGCACCTCTTCATAAATTGCCTCAATGAGCGGCAGGCCGACGGTTTCACCGGAAATTCGCACCAGTTCACCGGCTTTCACGGATGCCGAATAACCCACAAGTACCTTGGCAAGTTTATCTAAACGCTGATCACGCATGGAGATTTATCCTTGTATAATACCTCGCGCCAGATTACCGCATGAATGCCGCATTCGCAACGATGTATGTTCCCATACACCGAGCGGGGGCCTGTGACCGCTTCTGCAACGCGGCGGCACCGCCAGTATTTAGGAGTTAGAAGTTAGAAGTTAGAAGACCTTGCGAATTTCAAGGTGCTCAAGATGCCCAAGTTAGGGGGGCAGGTTGCCCAAGATGCGCAAGTTGATGGGAGCGTTGATTTTAGCGGCTCTGGTTCAAGTTGCCCTAGATGCCCAAGATGTTTTAGAGGGGGGCGGCGGCGGCCGCAGAGCAAGTGAGCAGGTGAGAATTGAGCAGTAGAGCACACACCGGCAACGAGCAACGAACAACGAACAACAGGGAGCGCGCGGTATGGGCGTAGACATCGTGATTTCTTTGTGTGCATAGCGATCCTCATGGCTGAGACGGAGCCATTGATGCAGGCATGTTCTTTACTTGTCAAACGGCGGCCAGCCAGCTTAATGATCAATGAGCAAAGATCAAAGATCAAAAATTCGGCGTGCGCCGTGCGACACCCGGACAATCATGGGTGGTCTGGGTGCCGTGGAGAAGCTATAGGGGGCGGCGCTGGTAGGTAAT
>JAJYGE010000332.1 GCA_021785155.1 Planctomycetota bacterium | reverse complement strand
TGAACCGCCGGGGGACTGGTAGAAATGGCACCGGCGCTTACAATACCGGGAGACGGTCATAACGTGCATGAAAGCCATGCGGGAAATATTTATCGTGCTGGGAGATTTATTTTCCTCCCTCCACGCATGCCCTGGCTGATACTTTCATCCACAGGCCGCCGCGTCTTTAATTATGGAGGCATGTATGATCCGCGAAAAGTCTGCCAATCGTTTGGTCGTAGATCGTCGGAAGTTCGTTAAAACTCTCATTGGCGCTTCAGTTTTACCTGCGGTATCGGGGGCAACCTCCGATACTGCGGTGGAATTCAAAACACCTTTTTATCAAATTGCACTTTCGCGCCACCAGCCCGCGTTTCGGCATTTTTGTGTCGATTCACTGGGTACGGCCAATGTGGGGCACAAATTATTGCTTCCAGAACCATCGGAAACAGGAATTTCATACCACATGACACGCTCCGGCCAGAGCGTTGCTTACCGGGAAACTGGCCAGCGCATTCATTCGCCCGCGCTATGGGAATTGAAATTCAGCCGACGAACAATCCGCATCCGGTCACACTACGTCAAGGGATCACCCGCTGAGCCGCTGGTACTTAATTTTAATCAGTGGTCCAACCACGCCACACTACTGGGCCGGATGGTTGTGGAACCCCTGACTCCACTGTTAAAAATCCCCAGCGATGGCTCAGGAGCTCAACGTCCGCCGGCACCGCAGATCATGGCACTGCCATGCGTACTGCATCTGCCGGACTTGGGTTCAGTTCGCATTACCGGCAGAAAGGGCAACCCGGGCCTCGGATATGATTCGCTGCGCTGCGGGTTCGGGGGAAAGGCCGTTCAGCCTTACGTGAAGATCAGTTTTCCACCGGCCGATGCCAAGCACCGC
This sequence comes from Planctomycetota bacterium, assembly GCA_021785155.1. The sequence goes on along the minus strand of JAJYGE010000332.1, from coordinate 4,191 downwards.
GTCTTTGAATACACCTTGGAAATTGTGGCAATTTATCCTGCCATCAAAGGCGTCGAATCAAACGCGCTATATGATGGATTTCGACGAAATTATTTGAACATTTTTCAGATCAATCCGCGTTTGCGCGTCCTGGCGAATAATTCATCCAGTGATCCGTGCGCGTTTACACTTTATATGTATGCGGAAATGGCGGCGCGCGGCCCATCGCTGGCCCCCGGCCTGTCGTGCCTGGATCTGGTGCGCTGGTCACTGGAGCGTTACCTCGCCGCAATGAAGGGCTATGGCGAGGTCGGTTACAGCGATGCCTGGGAAGGCACCGACCGGCCCGCATGGGGAGCACCGCATGATTCCCTCGATGCCCGACCATCGCTGCTCATTGCCGCCGGGATATACATTACCTCTACCAACGATATGCACTGGGCGCAGAAGCACTGGCCGCAGCTTTTGATTTGGATGCGCAAAATGCTGGCAACCGATACCAACGGCAACGGCCTGATTAAGTATTTCTTCTCCGGCGAGGCCGGTGCCTTTACACGCTACCGCTCTCCGCCCCGACCTGCCAATTGGTGGGATACTGTGGGTTTTGGCCACGAAGACGCTTACTCCAACGCCTTGGCGTATCGCGCTTGCAACCTCATGTCGGAGGTGGCCAAGAAAATCGGCAAGACCGCCCAGGCCGCCGATTTTTCCCGCCACGCCGCCAAACTCAAGCAGTCCTATGCCGCAACATTTTTAAATAAACAGACTGGATTGCTGGCCGGCTGGCGCGATGCCGGAGGTACCCTGCACGACTATGGCTTTACATTTGTACAAAGCGCGGCCGTGACTTACGGCCTGCTGGATGTTCCTGACGCCCGCAATGTCATGGACGCTCTGCTCAAAAAGATGCAGGCGGTCGGCTATACCGCGTTTCAGTATGGCTTGCCGGGGAATTTGCTTCCCATACGGCAGGACGATTATTTCCCGACGCTCAGCCGCTGGGGATATCCGTCGCGCGCCAACGGGACCGATACATTCCAGATTTATGAGAATGGCGGCGTGACTGCGGCGTTTGTCTATTTTACCATCAAAGCCTTGTATCAATTGGGTCGGCGGGACGATGCCCGAACAATTTTGTATCCCATGCTGCGCAGTTTCGCCCGCGGAGATTTTCAGGGGCGCTGTACCGACGGTATGTCCAAGGACTGGAAGAGCTGGACGGGTAAATGCTGGGGATATGAAGGCTTTTTAGTCGATGGCTATCTGGCACTGCTGACGGTTTTCGATGACCTGGCCTAGGAGCCTGTCAGTCAGCGAGTCTTTTGGGGCGGCGTTGCCGACGGGCATTTCGCCGCCTGTATTTCCAATGCTTTTTCCTGTGATTGCAATCTGCGAATCATCGCTTTTACTTCAGTAAGCCGTTGTTGGATCAGCATTTGTTGCGATGGAGATTGCTCCACGGGAGTTACGTGGCCACGTAAAATCAGCCGCGCGACCGCCTGAACCGGAGGAGGAAGCCGATTCAGGCGGTTGGGCTGAATTTCATATGCACGGGATCGCCAGAGAATTTCCAGATGCCGCCCGCCATGCGGACCAACCGATTGCCGTACCGTAAATAAGTCCGGATGACCATTACCCGTTTGTGGCACCGCGGCGGCGGGAATATGAAGCTTAACCCCTGGCCCAACGGTCATCAGGCTCGTGGATTGAATGTCGTTTGGCGATCCAGCGCCTGCCGGTAACGCACCAGCAGGCCCCGGACGCCGATTGAAAAAAAATACCAGATGATGCGGACGATTCACCGGTGTAAGTGTTACAGTTTTCCGCATCCCATCGCGAATCAGTGCGATCTTCAGTGTTGGTGCCACTGGACCGGGCTGATTTTCCGCACCGATAAGTTCAAACGGATTCTCCAGTGCCCGGCCATTAAGCGTAATAAGCAGATCGCCCGGCTCCAGATGGGCTTTAAATGCGGGACTGTTGGGAATCACTTGCAGAACCATAAGGCCCTGTTGAGATTCAAGACCCAGTAAGCGACTGAAGACCGGCGGAATTTTCTGCATCGCCACACCCAGCCAGCGGGGCGGCGGTATGGCCGCCGAGGTGGAAGTGGAGCTTGTCGCCGGAGCGGCGGCCACCCGGGTGGAGGTGTCCCCGGTGGCCGCACGCACGGCATTTCCGCTGCTTACACTCGCGAGGCCACACGCCATCGCGACGGCGACAAGAAAGTTTGATGCAGCGCCATTGATCATGATATTTCCGTTATCAATTCCAAGCTTTAATAAATTGTCTGTTTCTTTCCATTTACCGGCACGACAGGATAGGCCATCGCATTGTTCGGACCTTCCGGCACCAGCACAATATGATTGGCCTCGGAATAGGCCGTTGTACGAACATTAGACGCATTAAATGACGGCAACGACTGCGGTTCCTGCGTTCCAAAACCCGGAGGCAGTCCGGGTGTAATATATTGAATCGTACCCTGCTGCGACTGCGGCGAAGATGGCGCAACCGCGACTTGTGGATTGCCACCCGCCGGGGCCACAGGTCGTAGCATCCCTGTGCCGCCATGACCAAGATACAAACCACCAGCCCCGAAAATCCCCGCCGTTATCATGACCAAAGCCGCCACGCGCACCCAATCAATGCGATAAATGGTCGCTGGCCGTAAGGCCGGGCGCACTTCCAAAATGTCCCGTACCGCCCGGCGTTCCACCTGCCGCGCTAAAAAATGCAGTGCCACAGTCCGCCAGGCTTCCGGATGTTTTTCAATGGATTCAAGCAGATCCCGTCGGCGATCTTCCGGCAGTTCATCATCCACCAACATATCCATGGCCATATCCGGATCACGCGAACCCGAAATGTGCCCAATGGGGCCTTTGCTATCATCAGGATGTGCTAAAAAAAGTGCCATTTTATTACTCCGTCAATGTACGGGGCCAACCGCGTTTACGATGCTCAATTGAACTTCTGGGCCGCCAGAAGCTGCCGCAATTTTTGGCGCGCCCGAAACAGCCGCATTTCCACAACCGCAGGCGTTACGCCCATCCGCGCGGCGATTTCCTTATAACTGCAATCATCCACATGTTTCATCATCAGCATTTCCGTATCGCGTGACGGCAATTTAGTCATCGCCTGCCGCAGCATCGCGGCACGTTCCGAACTCAACAATACCTCCAGCGGATCCGGTGGCCGGGACGCATCCGAACGCATCACCGCCACTTCCGACGCCTGGACAATTCGCTTGCGTGCTCTTCCCAAAGATCGCCGGTGCATCAAGGCTGCCCGCACCGTCAGCCGATATAGCCACGGCTTGGCATTGCTTTGTGACTGCAGGGTTGACCAATTCTTCACAGCGGCGGCAGCCACTTCCTGCATCACATCATCCGCCCCCTGCGTGCTCTTCCCAAAGATCGCCGGTGCATCAGGGCTGCCCGCACCGTCAGCCGATATAGCCACGGCTTGGCATTGCTTTGTGACTGCAGGGTTGACCAATTCTTCACAGCGGCGGCAGCCACTTCCTGCATCACATCATCCGCCCCCTGCGTGGTCTTCAATCGAGCCACCGCCACCGCCCGCAACCACGCCCCATATAAGCGCAAAGCCTCCGCCGGTGTCGCGGGCGCAATAACCACCGCTTCACTGCCCCCTCCCGTTACTGAATTGGCTAAGCGGAATTCCATTCGCCGCAAATCTCCTTCCGAAAATCCGGTCTTCTATTCTATACGTTGCCACACCGCCCCATGGTTTTCAGTGACGCGGCCACAATGACCATTCGGCACCCAAGCATAGAGTGGCAGCCCGTCGGCCGGAAGAATCACAAATATGTATATCGGACGTGTTAAGAATGGACTCGATATAATTTCCCGAAACCCAATATAAGATGGGCCTGGTGAGTGTCTCCCAGGGTACCCTTTCTCGCGTTGTCGCTGGCTCCGTCGGCGGTGCAATATTCAATTGCAGCGCAAATCGGGAAGTTATTTCGGCCCGCCCTCTTGGGAGCCTAGCTACAGAGTCGATTCCAAATTAAATCTGAAAATTGAAATTTACCCGCAATCGGTGTATCCTCGCAATGAGTTGAATATGGGTAGACGGGGATATTTAAGAGTGTCAGACTTCTACTGTAAGACGGTCAACCCCATGGATCCTGCCGATGCCGCCATTGATGCGATCTTTCCGCATGACCTAATATTACTATGTTAAGTAGAATCA
>JAJYGE010000313.1 GCA_021785155.1 Planctomycetota bacterium | reverse complement strand
TCAGGATTATGGTATGTATTTATCGCGCTACTCCTGGGTGCCGTGATGATTTGGCTGGCCGTGGCGCTGCTGCGGGATCCAAGCCGGGCCGGTGCGCGGAAAGTGTTTCTGGCCAGTGTGATTTATCTGCCGCTGCTGCTGATGGCCATGGTGGCTGATACGCATCCCGGTGCGGCCACTAAGGGCGGAATATCCATCAACTTATTGGGCGTCAATGCTCCGACCGGCCTGCCCCAGGCAATTGCGCAGCGGTAAACCGGGGCATCTGCGCAAAGACTGAAAGCCACTAGTGCCCTCCGTCAACAGGTAATTATGGGTGGAATAGGGCACTAGCCGATGATGAAACATAAATTTCTCCAATTTTTTTCCTCAGGATTATGGATTATCGTCCTGATGGCACTGATCACGGTGGCACTGGCGCTGAAGGAAATTATCATTCCCCTGGCGAATGGACAATTCACCAAAACCATCGGCGATGGCGTGCATGTGGCCAGTTACGACTTCAACCTCCACCCGCTGCTTATCAATCGTAAACTTCTTGTGGCATCGGGCAACAGTAAAGATGGCCTCAATGCCCTGACGCACCCACAGTTACTAACGCCGAAACAAGTCAGCAACATTAACGACGCCCGTCGAGATGCCGGCGGATTTATTCAGGGGCCGGACCGCGTGATCGGCATGGTAATCAACGGGCAGGCCAGAGCTTATCCGCTGCCCATGATGAACTGGCATGAAGTATGCAACGATCGCCTTGGCGGCCAGGCCATCGCGGTGATCTGGGATGGCTTCTGTGATACGGCCATGGTTGTAAACCGCCGCGTTCATGGGCAGATTCTCAGGTTTGGTTATAGTGGCCTGGTCTATAACGGTGATGGGCTGTTATACAACCGCGAAAAAAAAATCTCGGATGAAAGTCTATGGAGTCCCATTGCGGGCCGGGCCATTGCGGGGCCGGCGGCGGCTCAAGCGGACAAATTAACTTTCCTGCCCTGCCAGGTGGTGACCTGGCGCAACTGGAAGAGCATGTATCCTCATACCACCATGATTGCCGGTATAAAGACTTTATACGCCGCCTATCGCAAGGATGTGTATGGTCCGTATGATCACAGCCCGGCCGGGCCACGGTATCCAACAGCACCGATGTGGAATCACCGCGTTCCGGGCGTGAAATCACGCCTGATTCTTTTACGGATCAGGCGGCATTGGCGACCCGTGCCGTTTTCACTACTTTTCGCCCGGCGGAATCGCGCGGGCGTAGCGCACCTGCGTATTGGGGGATTGGAGATTGTGCTGCAATGCTTTAAAGAGCCGCAATGGCGGACGGTTACGGTTATCGCCCCGCAGCATATTCCCACCGCCTACGGTTTTTTGTTTGCCTGGTACGCACAGCACCCCTCGGACTTTAAAGGAAAACTGTGGAATTCCGATAATTTCGCGGCCACCGCCCGCACCATGCCGCGTTGAACACCGGATCGTTAATCCGATAGACGAAGACGCCGGGCCGGACGCTACTGACTTCCTGCCCTCTGCGCCAAAAGCGTCACGTACCCACCATTGGCCGCCGGGCGCTTCCGGCTTATAATTTCATTGATATTGGAGTATGCACAATGAAATTTATTGTTGAGAGTATTGAAAACGATCTGGTCACACTTAAAACGCCGAACGCAAATTACCGTAACACCTTTAAGTGTTCATCCGCTGCTGATTTAACTGTCGGCAGAAGAATTGCTGGAAGCATTCATGCGCCGGCCCGAAAAATTGAGGCCGTCAGCCAGGGTGGAAATTATGTTGAGCCGCTCTTCGGTCGACCACGGCGCATGCAGGGACTGGTATTGCGGCAGAACGCCGTGGACAATTCGCTTATCGTTCAGACCGCGTATGAAACCACAGTGCAGTTGCCGCGGCAGCAGCAGTCTTCCGATTATCCGGTAGGCAGCCGCGTGGGTTGGGATAATGCGGATTGGCCGGAGTTTGTGGTGGAAAAATCCGCCGCAGTTCAGGCTGCGGTATAATGTGTGCTCACATCGGCAGGTTTTCGCCGCGCCGTGTTAAGCCGCCGTCTGACGATCTGTGATGGGAATCCGATGAAAGTGATTCTGGCATTGGATCAGGGAACCACCAGCTCACGGGCAATTGTCTTTGATCACAACGGACGATCTTTGGCCATGGCGCAATTGGAACTTGAGCCGATATTTCCCCGGCCCGGCCTGGTGGAACATGATCCGCATGAAATATGGCGCACGCAACTGGCCACGGCGCGACAAGCTGTGCATCAGGCCAAAATATCCGCTTCCGATATTGCCGCCATTGGCATTACCAACCAGCGGGAAACCACGCTGGTGTGGAATCGAAAAACAGGCGTGCCTGTTTATAATGCGATTGTCTGGCAAGACCGCCGCACGGCAGATTTTTGTCAAGTATTGAAATCCGCCGGCCACGCGGAACTTGTGGCCCGTAAAACCGGCCTGATTATTGATCCTTATTTTTCCGCCACCAAATTGCGCTGGATTCTGGATCAGGTTCCCGGTGCGCGAACCATGGCCAACCGCGGCGAATTGGCCTTCGGCACGGTGGATGCATGGTTGCTCTGGAAACTGACCGCCGGAAAGGTTCATGCCACGGATGTTTCCAACGCTTCCCGCACCATGCTTTTTAACATTCACAGCGGCCAATGGGATGATGAATTACTGGCGCTGATGGATATCCCGCGTTCAATGTTGCCTGAAGTTCGCTCCTCATCTGAAATATTCGGTCATGCCACCGACGATCTGCTGGGGGTTGACGTTCCGATTGCCGGACTAGCCGGAGATCAGCAGGCTGCGCTGTTCGGGCAAACCTGCTTTGCCGCCGGATCCGCAAAAAATACTTACGGCACCGGTTGCTTTCTGCTGATGAACATTGGTGATAAGCCGACGCCATCCCAACATCAGCTTTTAACCACCGTTGCCTGGAACATTGGCGGCACAACACATTACGCATTGGAAGGAAGCGTTTTTATTGGTGGTGCGGTGGTGCAATGGCTGCGCGACGCACTGGGCATTATTCAATCCAGCGCCCACATTGAAGCGTTGGCAGCCGGCGTGTCTGATTCCGGCGGGGTCTATTTTGTACCCGCGTTCGCGGGTCTCGGTTCCCCCTATTGGGACGCCTATGCCCGAGGGTCCATATTCGGCCTGACAAGGGGAACAACCGCAGCGCACATTGCGCGCGCGGCGCTGGAAAGCATCGCCCATCAAAGTGCGGACTTGCTGGAATCCATGCGCCAGGATTCTGGCCGGCCCGTCACCGAGTTGCGGGTAGATGGTGGCGCGTCGGCGAATAATCTGCTGATGCAATTTCAGGCTGATTTACTGGGCGTTCCGGTAGTGCGGCCTGAAGTAACCCAGACCACAGCGTTGGGAGCGGCGTATCTGGCGGGTTTGGCGGTGCGATTCTGGGAAACGCCTGCCGATGTTACCAGGCACTGGGCGGTGGACCGTGTCTTTGAACCACAGATGCGTGCCGATGAAGTGCAATCTCGCCGCCAGCGCTGGAAAAAGGCGGTGACACGTTCGCGGGATTGGGAAGAACACGGATAATCCACGGTCAGCCTGGCGATAGAGAATATCCATGGATAGAGATATATCATTGCAACGCCTGATCACCCGGCACCAGCCTTGGGACATCGCGGTTATTGGTGGCGGTGCCACCGGCGTGGGCATTGCGGTCGATGCGGCTTCCCGCGGGTATGCGGTATGTCTGCTGGAGCAAAGTGACTTTGCGAAAGCCACCAGCAGCCGATCCACCAAACTCATTCACGGCGGCGTGCGCTATTTACAGCAGGGTAATATCGCCTTGGTTACAGAGGCCCTGCATGAACGCGGCATTCTCAGAAATAATGCGCCACACCTCGTGCATGACCTGGCTTTTGTGGTGCCTAATTATCAGTGGTGGGAAGCGCCATTCTACGGCATCGGATTGAAAGCTTATGACCTGCTGGCCGGAAAATATGGCTTTGGAAAATCGCTGCACTTAACTCAGGAAGAAGTGCTGCGGCACATTCCCACCTTGAAAACGGAATCCTTGCGCGGCGGCGTGCTTTACCATGATGGACAATTTGACGATGCGCGACTGCTGATGGATCTGGCCAATACCGCCGCTATTTATGGCGCTGTGCTGTTGAATTATGCCCCGGTTACCAGCTTGCGGCATGATACAGCGGGACATATTCATGCCCTGGCGTTCAAAGACAGCGAAACGGAGCAGTCACATAGTGTTTCCGCGCGATGCGTGATCAACGCAACCGGGGCCTTCAGTGATCAGTTGCGGAAAATGGATGATCCCTCAGTTAAAGCCATCATTGCGCCCAGTCAGGGTGTGCACCTGGTGCTGGATAAATCATTTCTTCCCGGCGATGCCGCGATCATGGTGCCGCACACCCGTGACAGCCGCGTGATGTTCGCAATCCCGTGGCGCGATCGCACGTTGTTGGGCACCACGGATACCGCCGTGCAAAGTGTGGCATTGGAACCGGTGCCCCGGGAAGAGGAAATAAATTTTCTGCTCACTACCGCCGGGCAATATCTGGCTCATCCGCCGCAGCGCAGCGATATTCTCAGTATGTTCGCCGGGATTCGGCCATTGGTGAAAGCATCGCCGGGCACCAATACCGCCGCGTTGTCTCGCGATCATACAATTCAAGTGAGTGCCAGCGGCCTGTTGACCATCGCCGGCGGGAAATGGACAACATATCGGCGTATGGCCGAAGATGCGGTGGACCATGCCATCGCCGTTGGCGGTTTACAGCCACGGGATTGTGTCACGCGCACACTGAAAATCCGCGAATCGCGCACGCAGGCTCAAACCGATCACCCGACCGCAGGCATCGCCGATGATCCAGTCCAGCGGATTTATGATCAACGCTTGAACTCTGGATCATCCATTACCACCGGTGACGTCATTTATTTCATCCGTCATGAAATGGCCCGCACCGTTGATGATGTTTTAGCTCGCCGCACGCGTTTGCTGCTTCTTGACGCCCGTGCCGCGGTTGAATTAGCTCCGCCTGTGGCGCGTATCATGGCTGAAGAATTGGGCCACAATGAAGCCTGGGCACAACGGCAAACAGCGGAATTCACAACATTGGCCAAGGCCTATCTTCCAACCCTCGGCTGACTGCATCGCCACCCCGTTTCTGGATCGCCACGACAGAAAGTGAGGCGTGGCTGCCGGGGGAAGTAAAATCAGTCGCCATAGATCTTGGTCCCCGTGATGTTGCCGCAGCTATGGAGTCCGGGTGGCACACTCCGCGTCACCCCTGCTGTTGCTGTTGTTGCTGTTGCACCTGCTCCTCAAGAATCCATGGCACCACGCCGCCGCGACCGGTGTTGCCAAAAACCGGCACATTCAGGGGGGAAGTGCGTTCACCGACCAGATTGCTGGAAATTTCCGGCAATTCCATGGTATGGACTTCCACTTTCATGGTTTCCGTGGCGTTGCCGCGGTAGACACCTTTGTGCGGGGGCACATCATTGTAATGTCGTCCCACCGCCATTTTTACAAAATTATCTTTCACTTCACAGTTGTTGGTGGGGTCATAGCCGATCCAGCCGACACTCGGAAAATGCAATTCGCACCAGGCGTGGGTTTGTGCCGCCCCCCGAAATTGCTGATTGCCGGCGTGAATAAAACCGCTGACATACCGCGCCGGGATGTGCAATTTTCTGGCCAGCCCTATCATCAGGTGCGTAAAATCCTGGCAAACCCCACGCTTGTGATCCAGCACTTCCGCAATGGTACTCGATGCGCTGGTGATTCCCTTCTCATAAACGAAATCCTCGTTGATTTTATCCATGATGTTCAGGCCCACGCGTGCCAGTGATTCGCGCCCGCGCGGCTTGAGCGATTGAGCTAATTCCGTCAGCGCCGGGCAGTCCACCACCGGTGCGTCCAGCCGCAGCATGTCAAAGAGACTGTGATCGGTCGGCGGATTCAGCGGCCACATGTCCTCGGGCTGTAAAGATGTGCGATTTCGACCATAGGTCTGTACCACACTGACAGCGGAAATTTTAACACTGCGGTGCAGATTGTTAATGGCAAAGGTGTGCACGGTATTGCCCAACCAGTCAAAATAGCTGCGAACCTCAGATGCCGGGCCGATGCCCAGCATAAAGGACAGGCGGTGCTGCAACTGCTCCTGGCGCGGAGCCATGCGCAATTCCATGACCGTTTCACTTATCAGGGCGGAGTAATCCAACTCCGTAACATGACTGACCTGAACCAGCATTGTCTAAACTCCAAACCGCGGCGTATTTCACGCCGCACGCAGGCCCGCAATTACAATCCCGCTTCCAGCCGCCGCACCAACGTTCATCCCATAGCCAATTCCATCTGTGACGCCTGTTCGCCGGAACGCATCAACCATTGCTCCTGCACGGCAATTGATGCGTCAGCGGCGGAATTGCGTATCTGTTCCAGAAATGCCAGCAAGCCCTTTTCCTGTGTGGGTGCGGCCCGGGAATACTGTAATTCCGCAAAAAGCCGCCCCAGTCGTCTCTGCGCGTCTCGCCCGGCGTCCGCCGCCAGAACCGAGCGAATCCGATCCACTGATTCCAAGGCATGATGGATGCAGAAGTGAACGCTGCGCGGAAATGTCGGCTCAAAAAGGATAAATCCAGCCACCAGACCGGGATCAATTTCCCCGACATTGGCCCTGCGGTACGCTTCAATGGAGCAGCACGCCCGCAGCACCGCCATCCAGTGAATCACGCGCCCAGCCGGATCCAGCGATGCCAGCGCATCAAGGTGATGCAAGGTTTGAAACTTAGCCAGCAGTATCCGGCAGGTCATATCGGCGCGTTCCAGATATTTTGACAATTGAATAAACAGCCACACCTGCCCATGATCAATGGTCTGATCCGCCAAGCCCTGTAACAGCAGCGAGCCGGTCATCATCTGTCGGAAGAATTCCTGTGGCGAATCGTCAAAACGAGCCGTGGCATCATCCGCCCGTAGCGACCAGTACAGCGTGTTGAGTTGTTCCCACATTTCATTGGAAATGCTCTCCCGGATGGAGCGGGCATTTTCCCGGGCCTTGGTCAGACAACTCATCAGGCTGATGGGATTGGAAGGATCCAAAGCCATATATTTGGCCACACTCATCAGGGCCTGCATGGGGGTGTTACCCGACTTAACCAGTTCCGGGAGCATGTGTTCCTGCCAGGTGATTTTAAGTACATCCACCACCGCCTGGCGGGAAATCTCCTCTTCCAATTCACCCGCGCCGGTTAAAGAATCCACGCTTACCATTAATATGCGCGCGATATGCTCGGCACGTTCGATATAGCGGCTCATCCAATAACTGGCATCCGCCACGCGCGCCAGCAGTGCGCGCGGCGCGCGGGGAAAGGATGCCGGGGAAGCGTTTGATAAAACTGCGGAACTCATCGTTTTGCCTCCGGTTCAAGTACCCATGTATCTTTGCTACCGCCGCCCTGGGAACTGTTGACCACCAGCGATCCTTCGCGTAATGCCACGCGCGTCAGGCCGCCCGGCATCACTGTGATTTTTTCCCCGAAAAGAATATAGGGCCGCAGATCAATACGCCGGCCCCGCAATTCCCCATCGACCAAACTGGGCTGCTGGCTTAATTGCACCACCGGCTGGGCGATGAAATTTCTGGGATTATCCCGGATTTTATGGGCGAATTCTTCCCGCTCCGCCGCGCTGGACTGATGCCCCATGAGCATTCCATATCCGCCGGCCTCGTTGGTGGCTTTCACCACCAGTTGATCGAGATTTTCCAGCACATATTGGCGGTCATCGGGGCGGCTGCAAATATACGTCGGCACGCTCTGGAGAAGAGGCTCTTCCGCCAGATAAAAGCGGATCATATCCGGCACAAACGGATAGATGGCTTTATCATCCGCCACGCCGGTACCCACCGAATTGGCCAGCGCCACATGGCCCAGACGATAGACATTCATCAGCCCCGCGATTCCCAGCATGGAATCAGGCCGGAAGCACAGTGGATCCAGAAAATCATCATCCACCCGACGATATATCACATCGACCCGCCGCAGGCCCGCCGTGGTGCGCATGTAAATGTAATTGTCTTCCACCAGCAGGTCGCGGCCTTCCACCAGTTCCACGCCCATTTGCCGCGCCAGAAAGCTGTGCTCAAAATACGCTGAGTTAAACACACCGGGCGTGAGCACGACAATGCACGGTTCCTCCACGTTCGCCGGAGCCAGATGTTTAAGACAACGCAATAAATTATGGGGATAATCTTCTATGGGCCGCACATGCGCCGCCTGAAAAACCGCAGGAAATACCCGTTTCATTACCGCCCGGTTTTCCAACACATAACTTACACCGCTTGGCGTGCGGCAATTATCTTCCAGTACCAGGTAATTGCCATGAACATCCCGGATCAAATCAGTTCCGCAGATTGTGATGTATATATCCCGCGGGATATTGACGCCGATCATCTCCCGCCGGAACATTTTAGCCCCGTAGATCAATTCCGCATCGAGAATTTTTTCCCGTAGAATTGCCTGTTGATGATAAATATCATGGCAGAACAGATTTAACGCCGTTATGCGTTGAATCAGTCCGCGTTCCAGATGCGTCCATTCCCGGTCCGGAATAATTCGCGGAATTAAATCGAAGGGGAAAATCTTTTCCACACCCAGCGTATCTTTGTAGACCGTGAACGTGATACCCTGATTACGGAAGCACAAATCAGCCATGCGGCTGCGATGCTGCAACGCCGTCATGCCCAAGTCATGCAACCGGCTGTACAACGTCGAATAATGCGGCCTTGGCCGCTCTGGCTTTTCAAACATCTCATCGAAAAGCCCGTTAATTTCATAACCCTGAAACATAGAAGCCGACCTTTATCCACCTCGGTCCAGCCTCCGCCACAAGCATTATGCGCCACTTCCACTGGTAAATGCAACCATCTACGCGAACGCGATCTCCGCGTCTCCTGCTTTCCGGGTCATACATCGCCGCATTGTTTACAAAGCGGTATCCCGGAACACGGACCTGAACCCAAATTGCGACGCGTCTATTTCCCGCCGGTTAAGCCCGATGATGGCCTTCAGAAAAACCTGTAACACACTGAAATATAAATACTTATAGGCTATGAAAAAAAATCGGGATGTTTTTGAACCCCACCGCGGACCCGTTCGTATAATTATTTGCCACGGAGAAGTTTCCCACGGCTTGCCGTGGCAAAGTTCCTTCCTTCTCCCCCACGAACGCCGGTGGTTGTCATCCCACACAACCACCGGCTTTTTTTATCACAATGTCAACCGGTTGGTGACTTGGCGAATAAATCGGGGGGGTGCGCTTTTGTCGGGATGCGTAAAACGAAAAGCCAATCGGTGCCGTCCACGGCGCGCCGTGGACGCTGCGGCGCTGGAAGATTCCCCACAAGAACGGGCATATTTAATAAATCCGACCTAGTGCCCTGCCAACCGGGATCAGAGTTTCTGGTTTATCCAGCGCGGACTTCACAACAGGTTTTTGGAGTTTCCCACACCTTTACGGCTAGGAGTTTTATCCCCGCGGGAAAAACACCGTGAATTTTCGAATAAATAACCTGCGCGATATTTTCCACGGTGGGATTCAAAGCGGCAAATTCCGGACAATCCAGATTGAAGTGTTTATGGTCAAACACGGCAATAACGTGTTGGTTTACCAGTCGGTGAAAATCCGCCAGGGGAATGATTTGTCCGCTGTGTGGGTCCGGGTGGCCGCCAATCAAAACTTCCAGCTCATAATTGTGGCCATGGCCGTTGGGGTTGTTGCATTTGCCGAAGAGTTCCAGATTTTTTTCTGTGGACAGCGCCGGATTGTGCAGACGGTGGGCTGCGGAAAATTCAAACTTTTGGGCCATTCGTATCATGGGAAGTTCTCCGCTATCAGCTTGAAAATACATCCAAGGGCTTAAATTCAGGGTCAATTCCACCATTTTGTACGGGGTCAGAGCTTCGGCGCAGCGGTGGAACAATTCAGTCAGCAGGGCACCGGGGCCGATCGGACGAATTTCGGGGCGGAGCATGTCCGCCATGGCTGGTGCCGCCACGCGCCTGACAACCTGATCAATAAGTTTGATATTAACAAGCATGCCGGAATCGAGGTCCATTCCTCCGGCAACTTGCACGCGCAATGTCACGACAGAGACCACCCCATCCGGTGGTGGATTGGCTGCAAAATTATTTCCCTCGCCCGGCGCGCTTGGTGTCGCAGCGGCGGCGAAACGCACCTCCCGGGTCAACAGCATGTCTAAATGCTTACTCATCCAATGGAATTGTAACGTGAAAATGATTATGGCGTTATCACTTGCGTTGTCATGGCGTGACAGAGCGCCAGTGAATTTATTGGCAGGGATCCTCACTTGCAACCTGTTTTGTGGAGTTGATTTCCGCTATTTCATAATTTCCCTTGTAATTAAGCCATATATTGATGGCTTGCAGTATGCTGTCCGCGGTCAGGTGGCCATCCATGGGAATATACAAACCGGCGTCGTTGGCGCGGTAGTTATGATACGTCACCAGTGTCGCAATTTCTTCAACGGGAAACTCGGCAATCGGGCCCGGTCCGGGCTGTGACTGATTGCAAACCTCCATCCACGATCTTAAGCTGTCGGCGGCCAACAGATAATGAACCTCCGGCAAAGACACGATTCGCCCGGGCAACGCCACAAAAGGGGCAATCCATTGCCGGGTTTTTCCGCGCTGCAGAATGAGATATTTCCAATTATCCATGCGATGAACTTCGGTAAGTTTGTCGGCGATCAACGCGTCCGCCTGATCCAGCTTGCGTTTTAGCATTGCCGCCAGCCTGAAATCCAGCTTCGACGCAGCTTCACACATCAGACTTTCCTGCCGCTGACACCATTGCATCCGGGTGCCATACGCATCGGATAAAAAGCCGGCGGCTTGCAGAACCTGCATACGGTATTCGGTCATGGAAATGGTGCCATCGCACGGTGCTGGACATTTGCCCAGTTGCTTGTACGCGCACGCGTGGCCGAGGGGAGCCTGACGGAGAATCTCGTAATACCGGCATAAATCAAACAGACCTTCAATGGATTCGACGATGGCCTTGGCATTCCGGCGGGTAAGCAGGGGGCCAACGCAAATGGTCCCGCTGGCCATCGGGTGGGCAACGGCGTTGGAAATTTGAAAGCGGGGAAATTCCGTTTCAGGATTTATCGTTACAAACCAGGCGGGCCTCCACGCCAGCATGGCTCTGTACCGATCGGGAAATAGTGAGCGCACCGTACGGTAAAACCACCAGCTTGCGGCAAAGGCACTGCCCACGCGGCGATAGCGCACTGTATCGGTTATTTCCGCATAGTTGGCGCGGGCGGTGGTGGCGGGCTGGCTTAACAGGCGGCTCTGTAACGCCCGCCGCAGATTAGCCGTCGTGGCGACAACAATCGGACAACCAGTTGCGGTCAAGCAGGCGTAAACCGCGGGTTTGGCCGGGACACCCGCAAAACCGGGGCGTGGAGACCCGGTGGGTGATGGCTTTGGACTTTCGAATTGATTCGTTGGCACTTCGGACGAGTCGTCCGCGGAGACATTTCTAATACATGCCGCAATGGAGATGTCGTCCGGCAGCAGGTCGTCGATTTTTTCAATCGCCACGGACATTCATGTGCTCTCAAAGTTCCGGCGTATGCACGGTCACACCGGCATACCGGTAATGACTGCTTCAAAAACCAATGTGCCATTGCAAATACCCTGGCAGTTGGCAATGATCCGGCGTCGTGAAATATCAGCCGCCTGCGCAATCAGGTAAAGCGAACTTGGCGGCACCACCGTGCCCCGAAAACGCACGGTATCCGCTTTGGCAAAACCCATAAACGCAATTTCTGGAATGGTTTTGCGTGCCATGAAAGAGCAAAGTTGGGCCGCCGCTTCAACCATCAGCACGCCGGGCATCAATGGTCGCCCGGGAATGTGGCCGCGCGCCCAGAACTCCTTTTCATCAACGTGCTTAACGCCGACAACCGTTTTGGCGGGATAATCAATGTGGATAATGGCGGAAAGTTGTTCCATCTCATAGCGCTGCGGATTAATTTGCCGAATGTCCTCCAGCGAGAACTCCTCCTGGTGCAGATTCAGGCTGCTTAAATCATAGAGTAGCGATGGGGCCATGAATTCAAATTCCTTTCTTGATTTATGGCGTGAAGCCGACGTTTCCACGCCATTATTACCATTACCGCGCCCAGCGTTCTTTGCGCAGGATTTAGAAATGGAATTATCGCATCAATTCTCCGATTGATAACGTCCATTCCCAAGTCCCATAGCCGATGTTATAGACGTGACTGGCATCGGCGGCAAGCGCCGAGATTAAGCGTCGTGCGCTATTGTCCAAACCGAAGTGTAACGCTTTGGCCGAGAATACAGAACATTGAATGTAACAGACGCAACGCCTTCGGAGCCTGCCGGATGCCGCCACCTTGTAAAAGCATGAATTATGATCCGTGCCGCCTTTGGCGCATTCGCCGGCGCGTATGCGCACCGCCGGTGGAACCGGGAGGCGGAACCGCTTCCGTTCGATATACCCGAATTGCCGCCGGCCCATCCAACGGACACTTGTTCTCACAAATGCCGCATCCGATACAAAGATCACGATCAACATGCGGCCGTTTGAGCAGTTTTGTTTTGCCATCGGCCTGCGTAATTAAGCAGGTGGTGGTAGTAATGGCTTTTTGAGGCAGTGGACATTGCTCCTGACATACCAGACATGCTTCATCTTTGGCCCAAGGCAGGCAACGCTTCCGATCGAAAGCGGCTTTACCGATAACCGTTTTATTCTTGACCGCCGCGGCTAGATTGGGGATGGCCCCGGTGGGGCACACTTGGCCGCATAGCGTACAGCCATATTCACAATAATTCTGTCGCGGTATGAGAACAGGCGAAAATAAACCTTTTACGCCGGCTTCCAAACCGGCAGGTTGCAGCGCATTATTGACACATACTTTCATGCACTCGCCGCAGCGGATACACAAATTAAGAAAATCCGCCTCGCCATGGACGCCGGGCGGACGAAGCAGATGCGGAGGCGGGTCCTTGGCGGCCAGACCTCCAGCCACCTTGGCCGCCAGCGGAATGGCCGTGCCCGCCACCGCCGCCGCCAATACGCCGCGACGCGACAATCCCACGGGCGATGATGGTGCGGTCGGGGGCAACTTGACTTTAAAACGCGCCACATCATCGGGACACTTGGCTACGCAATCCATGCACAAATTGCATGATTCGGGAATCAGTTTTCCGTGGTCGTCAAACGACCCCATCCGGCACGCCTCGGCACAATTTTCCCTGGCCCGGCATCCCGCACAGTTTTTTACCGGAAGCCGCCGCACCAGAGACCATCGTCCCAGCAATCCGAGCATACCGCCCAGTGGGCAAAGATACCGGCACCAGAAACGTCGCGTCACAAACTCCAGCAACACCACCGTGGCCGCGACACCCAACGTCACGCCCGCCAGATGAAAGACGCTGGCTGCGAACGGAATAATGTTGTGATCGGCCATGAATCCATAGGTGGAAGTCACCGGCTTGGCCAGCCAATGCGGATATTGATAGGCTTGTGCCACTACGGCGGTTGTTCCGCTGTACCATGCCGGGTCCAATACGATGGTCCACAATCGCATCCAGAGAGAAAAAGGATCCAGATATCCCACCACCGGCCAGGCGAACAGGGCGGTGAACAGCACGATTAATAGCACGATATATCGGAGCGGCCGCCAGCGGGAGACATATTTTTGCCCCCAGGTATTGGTTCGGCGGGTGATGGGCCGCAGCAGACGGTGGAAATAATCCAGCGCGGTTCCAATCGGGCAGACCCAACCGCAAAAAAAACGCCCCAATATCAATGTCAGCAAAACAATGATCAGCGCCGGCCAGAACGCAGGCAGAATCACTTTCCCCGCCAGCATCGCCGAGGCTCCAATCAGCGGATCCATGTGGAAAAACAAATTTACCGGGCGATGCAGGATATTGGAATTGCTGTAGGCCGTAGCACGAAAAAGCCAGGCAAACAACACCAGAAAGGCCAGTTGTGACAAGCGGCGTGCAGCGCGCCATCCAGGCAGAAAAACTTTCCACCACAGCTTCTTGGAAGGGGTCGCCATATTGATTTAAGCCTCTATAATTCTGATTTTAGCAAGGTCTATTTCACCAAGACCCCGCCGATACGCCGCAACGGTGGGCGCAATATCAGTGGGCTTTAACCCAAAGAGAGTTGTCGCATACGCATCGGCGGCGACCGGATCGGTTGAGGCTAATATCGTGTTGAGCACCTTAACATACTTAAGACTGCCACCGGAGGGGCCGTTACGGAGCATAATTCGTGTGGCGTCGATAATGGTCACCTTGGGTGCGATAACCAAGGCTAAATCCGTGAGCTTCTCAGGAATCTGCTGGTGAATATGTCCGCGATTTCCGCCGCAAACGCCCATGGTGTTTTTCAATCCCAGCGTCAGCCGGGTGAGATTATGATTCTTGGCAATGGGCACATTGATATAACAATCCGCCTCCAGGGCGGGCCGATATAACGGCCATTCGTGCAACACTTTCGCGCGCTTGATCTGAACCGGGACAAATTTCCAGTTCTGCATAAACTCACACCGGGCGCGATGATCGCCGATAGAGGCCACCGCCTGCTGAATGCCGCTATTATGGTAGCAGCGCTGCGGATTATCACATGGACGATCAAAAACCAGCACTTCCTTGGCACCCTGATCAAGCACCAGTTTTACAACGGCTTTGACCACTTCCGGATTGGTGTTCGCAGCTTGGGCGGGAGTTCTGTCCCAACCGATATTTGGCTTGACCACAACTTTATCTCCGCGCTTCACAAAGGCACCCATTCCACCGACCTTCGCCACGATACGGTTTACAAGCTCCGCATAGTCCGTGCCCCTGCTGACCGCCAGCGTACTTTTCCCCACAGGCTCGCTGTGCGCGAGTTCAACGTCGAACAATGGCACCACCGCGGATGCCGCCGACCATGCCGCTACCTGCCTGACGAATTCACGTCGATTCATACGCAGACTCCTTTCGGCAGCTTTCAGGATATTTACATCTATATAATAGCAAATGCAATCGCAAGGTCAAAGTTCAGCACGTTTTTCCATCCGCCGTACTCTTCATGTCGGCGTGCCATACGAATCCGATTCCTGATGCCCGGCGGCCCAGGCCGCCTCCAATACCACCCGCACCGGCACACCATGTTGATCGGCCAACCGCCGACAATCCTCAAATTCGGGCGTGGCCCCAGCCGGGCGACCTTCTAATAACTTGATCTTCATACGCACGGTACCATATTGCGTGCAAACTTCCCTTACCGCCCGCCCCGCCTCGTGGCGATGCGCCAGCGCATGGACGCGAACGCCTAAAGTCGTCGTTTGTTGCAGTAGAAGCTCCACCATCGGCACCTCAAGGATTGCCGGTGCCAACACACACAAAACCACGCCTGGCCGATTCTTTTTCATCTGAACCGGAGTCAGCCATACATCGGCGGCTCCGGCGGCCAGAAGATTTTCCATCACCGGACCAAACAACTGCGGGTTCATATCGTCGATGTTAGTTTCAATTTGCACCATGGAACCGGAACCCACATTTTTACCCAGCCACAACCGCGCTACGTTTGGCCACGAGGCTTCTTTAACACCCGCCCCGACACCGATTCTGGCCAACGTCATTTCCGGCTGCTCAAATACGGCCAATTCGGCCAAAAGTGCCGCGCCGGTCGGTGTCACCCACTCGCCTTCAGCGGGCGCTGGCCGGGTGGGGGCGTGAACCGCTGTCAACAGTTCCAGCGTGGCCGGTGCCGGCAAGGCCATTCGTCCATGTTGCGTATCAACCCACCCATGCGCCAATGGCAAGGCCGACGCATATAAGTTTTTTACACCTAATTCATTTAACCCAGCTACGACGCCAACAATGTCGATGATGGCATCCACTGCCCCGACTTCATGAAAATGGACTTTCTCCGGCGTGCTTCCATGCACGCGGGCTTCAGCATCAGCCAGGCGGTGAAAAACCGCAATGGCTCGTTCTTTAACGAGTGTCGGCAAATCCGCAGATGTAATCAGACTTTGGATGTGCGAGAGGTGCCGATGCGTATGCCCCTCCGCGGCATGCACCAGAACCTGCGCCGCCCGCAACGGACCTTTCTTTACTTCCCTTACGTCAATGGACCACTCCTGAACGGGTAATTTTAGAGCGGCAATGATTTCCCGCAGGGTTTCCAGTTTTACCCCGGCATCTACCAGGCAACCGAGAAACATATCGCCCGAAATTCCTGAAGCCGCATCCAGATATGCTATCATCATGGCCATTGATTTCCTGCTAAAACTGTCGGACTCCGCATGGCGCTGTAAAACGCGGTAGTCCCCGAAAGACATTTCCGGTATCGTGCCATTTTAATTACTCTGCGGTGCCAGGTTCCCCTTCGTGGCGGCATGCAACGCCCCGCTCCTGAAACCGCTTAAATCCAGGCTTACAAATGTGTAGCCTGCCTGTTGAATACCTGAAACAATCTGTTGGCGCAAAATGATAGCGCGGCTCATATCGTCCACTGGCACTTCCACCCGTGCCACATCGCCGTGATGCCGCACCCTGAACTCTTTGAATCCCAGCCCGGCCAGCACATTTTCCGCAGCTTCAATGCGTGCCAGCAACCCCGGCACAATCGGCACGCCATGTGGCACGCGTGAACTCAGGCACGGTGTTGCCGGTTTATCCCATACCTGGAGATCCATCTCCCGGGCCAACGCACGCACCAGCGGTTTGGTAAAGCCCAGAGAGGCCAATGGAGAGACCACCCCATGTTCACGCGCTGCCCGCCAGCCAGGCCGGTCATCGGATTGGTCACTGGCGTTGCTACCGTCCAAAATGACGGCATACCGTTGTTCGCGCGCGATGCTGGCCAAATTTTCATAAAGTTCGGTTTTGCAGTAATAGCAACGGTTGGGCGCATTGGCAGTGTAATTGGGATTATTCTGTTCACGGGTTCGCACCAGTCGAACCAATGCGCCCACGCTCTTCGCCAACGTCAACGCCGCCGTTTTTTCACGCTCCGGATAACTTGGCGACACCCCAATACAGGCCAAGGCCCGCATTCCCAGCACCCGCGTCGCCGCCGCCATCACCACAGCGCTGTCCACACCACCGGAATAAGCAATTATCGCCGATTCGTATTGCCTCAAAAAGTTATCCAGTTTTTGCAGGCATTCCCGAGCTTGTCTGTCCACCATCATCGCCGCCTTTCCACTGGCGTAAACGCAACACTGGAGTTCCGTCAACCCTAATTTGCGGGCGTGACAGAGCACTTGCAGCTATGAAGGAAATAACAAAACTGCAGCACTACAGCACTACCGATCTTACCCTGCCGACAGTTTATTCATTATAGCCGCCATGTAGCCAGCACCAAATCCATTATCTATGTTGACCACTGCCAGCCCCGGAGCGCAACTGTTGAGCATTCCCAGCAGTGCGGCAAGGCCGCCGAAACTGGCCCCATATCCCACGCTTGTGGGCACCGCAATAACCGGTGCCGCGACCAGCCCCGCCAGTACCCCGGGCAATGCCCCTTCCATACCGGCGACAGCCACAATCACGCGCGCCTGACGAATCTCATCCAGGCGATTCAATAACCGGTGCAAGCCTGCCACGCCGACATCCCATATCCGATGGGGTTGTTGCCCCATAAGTTCAAGTGTCAGCGCCGCCTCTTCCGCCACCGCCAAATCACTGGTACCAGCCGCAATCACGAACACACCTTCCACCTTGGCATTGTCGTCAAGGTTCAGCCAGAGCGCTCGTGCAACTGGATGATATTGCAATTCCGGCACCAACTGCTGTGCCGCCGCAAACTGTTCCGCCGAGGCTCTGGTGCCCAGCACCCGCGTTCCCCGTCGCGCCATCCGCTCTACGATCGCCGCCACCTGTTCGCACGTTTTGCCCTGGCAAAAAACAACCTCCGGAAATCCTTTGCGTAAAGTCCGGTGATGATCCAGCGTTGCAAAGCCCATGGATTCACACGCCAATAGACGCAGATTTTCCAGCGCCTGATCAACATTGACATGCCCCTCGGCAACACGCTGTAACAACGCATGAATAGATTGTTCGCTGTAATCCCGTTGGTGGCCCGCCGGTCTCCGGGGCGATTTTCCCGTGCCGCGCACCGGTTGAGCCGGGGTTCGCCGCTTCGGCTTGGCACGGGTTGCTTTTGGTGACATGTCCGAATCTCCGCTGGTCAGCAGGTCAACGCCTGCATATTGTCATCATAACAAGTTCCATAAAACATCCATGGAGAACCCCAAGTTGCGCGGATTTTAAGCCCGACCGTTTTTGCAGGATTCAATGTGGTGGAGGTAGTTCAGGAGCTGACGTGTCTGATTCGTCGGACGTATCGGCATTTCGGGCGGCTGTGCGTTTGGCCGGAACATCTGTCTCGCGGTTGTACGCCTGTACAATATTCTGCACCAGGCGATGGCGTACAATATCCGAGCGCCCAAGTTCAATAAATGCGACGCCCTTTACCCCGGAAAGTTTCCTTCGCGCATCAATTAACCCACTAATCTGCCCCGGTTCCAAATCCACCTGTGTGGGATCACCGGTGACCACCATTTTGCTGCCTTCACCCAGGCGGGTAAGGAACATGAGCATTTGAGCAGGCGTGGTGTTTTGGGCTTCATCCAGCAGGACAATGCTTTCATTAAGCGTGCGCCCGCGCATATAGGCCAACGGTGCCAGTTCTATCATATCATTGGCCATAAACCGCCGAATCTGTTCATACGGCATCATGTCATGCAGCGCATCGAGCAGTGGCCGCAGATAGGGATTTACTTTCGCTTGAATATCCCCCGGCAGAAAACCGAGCTTCTCACCGGCTTCCACGGCGGGCCGCACCAGCACCAGCCGCCGCACTTTGTTGTGCCGCAACATGCTTACCGCCAGTGCCACCGCCAGAAACGTTTTTCCGGTACCCGCCGGACCGGCGCAAAAGACCAGATCCTGTTCCAGCATGGCATTGACATAATGCCTCTGGCCGGCGGTTCGGGGTTCAACGCTGCGACCACTGACGGCGACATCCAGCAGTGGTGGATGATGCCCATGACCTTCCGGCGCACCAAGGCGAATGGCCGAGGCAATATGCTCCTGATTCAGTGACCGATGTTCTTTTAACAATCGTCGCATCTGATGCAATGCGGCCACACAATGTTCCACCGCCCCCGGTTCGCCGCTGATTTTTATTTGATCATCGCGGGCAATCAGGGTAACGCCCAATAGCTCGCGCAATGTTTTAAGATGTCGATCCGCCGAGCCATACAGGCCCAGACGATGCTGCGCGTCGATTTGAACAGTGACAACCATGATGGCTCCTTTTGCAGTCGGTTACGCCGGCGGATTGGCCAGTAGATTCCGCAGGACATTTAACAGCGTCTGGCCTTCAAAATAATTGGGCGGCAGCCGCAGGTGAATCGCTTTTTCATCCACGGGCCGCAGGGATCCCGGCGACTTGCTTAACAGCGGTCCAAGTTTGGAAAGATCCTGCATGGCAAACACCAGGTCCGGTGGTTGGCTCATCAGGTTGGTGATCGTCCATTCGGCGGCCAGCACGCGCAATTCGGTGAGTTGGAAAAGTATTTCCGCCGCTTTTGGCAACGGGCCGAAGGCATCAACAATATCTTTCCGCAGGGCCTCGATAACTTCCATGTTATGGCAACGGGATAACCGACGGTACAGCTCCATACGCTGTTTTTCAGCCATGATATACGTGCGCGGAAAACTGCCGGAAATACCGATGTCGATGTTCACTTCCGGCGGTCGGTCAATGGGCTGATTTTTCACCCGCTTGACCGCTTCCTCCAGCAATTGGCAATACAGTTCATAACCCACCGCCGCGATATGACCGGACTGCTCGTCACCCAACAAATTGCCGGCCCCGCGAATTTCCAGATCGCGTAGCGCTATTTTGAATCCCGCCCCCAACGAGGCATATTCTTCCATCGCCTTGAGCCGCTTGGCGGCCGATTCGCTTAACGCCTTATCCTGACTGATTACCAGATAACAATATGCCCGGTGGCGGGAGCGGCCCACACGCCCGCGCAGTTGATGCAGATCACTTAATCCATAATTCTCGGCCTCATGAATAAAAATGGTGTTGGCCGATGGAATATCCAGCCCGCTTTCAATAATGGTCGTGGACACCAGAATGTCCGCTTCACGCTTTACAAATGTGTGCATGACCTGTTCGAGTTCATGATCCGGCATTTGGCCATGGCCAATGACGATCCGGGCATCGGGAACAAGGCGACGAATTCTGTCGGCTACGGATTCAATATTCCACACGCGGTTATGCACAAAATATATCTGCCCGTCGCGGGCCAGTTCGCGCTCGATGGCCTGTTTTATTCTGGCACCTTCCCAGCCCATGACTTCCGTGACCACGCTGCGCCGATCGCGCGGCGGCGTGGATAAATTAGAAATATCCCGTATTCCCAGCAAACTCATGTGCAACGTGCGCGGAATGGGTGTTGCGGTCATGGTCAGCACATCAACGGTAAGCCGCAATTTTTTCAGACGTTCTTTGTTTTCCACACCAAAACGTTGCTCTTCATCAATGACCACCAGGCCCAGATCGGCGAATTGCACGTCTTTGCTGATAAGCCGATGTGTGCCGATCAGCACATCCACTTTTCCTTTGCGTGTGCGATCGAGAATGTCGTGAATTTCGCCGTTGGTTTTGAAGCGCGACACACTTTCAACAATAAATGGATACCCCGCCATGCGTTGCCGGAATGTCTCTTCATGCTGCTCGACCAGTACAGTTGTGGGCGCCAATACCGCTACCTGTTTGCCGCCCTCGCACACTTTGAACGCGCTGCGAATCGCCAGTTCAGTTTTTCCGTAACCCACATCCCCGCACAGCAGCCGATCCATGGGGCGTGCTTTTTGCAGATCTTCCTTGATTTCCGCGATGCACCGCAGTTGATCTTCGGTAGCCTGAAATGGAAAGGAATTTTCAAATTCCTTCATGTCGGTTGTATCCGCACTGTACGCAAAACCTGGAAATTGCTCCCGCGCCGCCTGCACTTCCAGCATTTCAGCGGCCATTTTTTCAACGGCCTCCGAGGCCTTTTCTTTCTGCTTGGTCCAACTTGTGCCACCTAACACGGATAATGGTGGACGCCCCTGCGCACCGCCCACATATTTCTGCACCAGATGAATTTGCGTGATCGGCACATGCAGCACCGCTTCACGGGCGAATACCAGCGTCATGTATTCCGCCTGTCGGCCATCGCGGTTCAGCGTGGTCATGGCGGTAAATTGCGCGATGCCATGATTGACATGTACCACATAATCACCGGGTTGCAAATCCAGAAAGTGATCAATGGGCCGGGCACCCTGAATGGCCCGCAGGCGTCGCCGCTGGTGGTAGCGATGAAACAATTCATGGTGGGCTACTAAAATCAACCAGTGCTGCTGATCGGTGGGCGTGTGATCCGAGCCGGTCTTTTTTTCCGTTACGCCGGTAAGTTGCCAGCGGAAACCCACCGCCAGATCACCGACGGGAATGGCTATTTTTTCCAGCACGTCCGGATGTTTCACATGGATCAGATCGGTCAAGCGTGTGCGCTCGGATGGATTCTGGCAGACCACAATCACCTGGTTGTCCACCGCCAGAGCCGCCAATTCGGCCAATGCCGCATCGGGCTCGGTATCAAATTGTTCCACCGAGCGGCAGGGCAGATCAATGGTGGTGCGATCATCGCGGCCAAATTGGCGTATCTGCGCCCATGCGAATTTCTGCGCCAGACGGAAGATCGCATCCGTGGGATAAATCCCCCGGCCATCGGGGAGCCGATCCATATAGCTGCGGCCCTGCTCCTGAATTTCCTGCGGCTCAATGAGCCAGATAATGGTTTCTTCCGGCAACGCGGAAATAAAATTGACCGTCTGATCCTTCGGCCAGGACGCGTGCTTTTCCAAAGCGGTTAATCGCAGAGGTGATATGGGATCGGTCGGCCCCAGCGTTTCAGGATCAAAGCCGTGAATGCGTTCAATTTGATCGCCAAAAAAATCAATGCGGGCCGGCTGCTGTAGTCCGGCAGCCCAGACATCAAGAATATCGCCGCGCACGGCAAAATCACCCGGATTTTCCACGGCCTCCAACCGCGCATAGCCATTGCCGGCCAACCACGCAATGAGGGCATCGCGATCCATTTTCGCACCCGGCGATACGGAAATAAGTTGCCGGGCCAATAATTCGGCATTCGGACATGGCTGCATTAATGCCTGAATGGGCGCAACGTAAAAATCCGCTATGTTCCCCGCCCCGATATCCGCCAGCAGCGCCAATCGCTCGGCAATAAGTTCATGGGAAATGCTGGATTCTCCGGGCAATACCTCAAAGGCCGGAAATAGATTGGCCGCGCAACCGGGGCGGAAGAATTCCAGTTGCTCAATGGCGTCATCGGCATCATCCAGATGAGCGGTGACAATTAAAATCGGCCGGCGCATTTGCGCCTGCACCAATGCCGCCACCGCCAGGGCGCAAGACCCCCATTGCCCGGTTGCACCGACATAGCGGTTGCAGGACAGCTCGTCAACAATACGCGCAATAACCGGCGATTCCGCCATGCCGCGCAGGACATCGGATATTGGTGCTTCAGCCATAACTCAAGCCGCCGTCGCTAAAACCATTGCCGCGATGCAGCCCGCCGTATCGTAGTAGCCTAATGCCCAAGGGGCAAGCGGCGGGGTTCTCCGTGAAGGGGGCCTGTGACCGATTCTGCAACGCGGCGGCACCGCCAGCATTTAGGAGTTAGGAGTTAGAAGACCTTGCGAATTTCAAGGTGCCCAAGTTAGGGGGGCAACTTGCCCAAGTTGCGCAAGTTGATGGAAGCGTTGATTTTAGCGGGTTTGGTTCAAGTTGCCCTAGAAACTATGAAGCCGAGCCTTTCGGGGGACGTTGAGACTGGGATAAAATCCCGGTTAACAACGAGCTGACCGCGTAGGTCGCTCAAACGT
>JAJYGE010000108.1 GCA_021785155.1 Planctomycetota bacterium | reverse complement strand
CGGGCCCGATGCCTGATGGATGGCCATGGCTCTGTTTGACGCGGCGGCTATGGTGGTATTATTGGCGGGCTGCGGGGAAAGCTTGCGTGGTGCATAACCTACTAATAACGGTTTAAGCAGTGGCGGGGCGTACTTGCTTAAGTAGCGACTGCCAAAGGTAAGTGTTCCGCCAAAATGCGCGGCAAGGGTCATAACCACCAGCGCGGAAACCAACGTGGAATAATAGGCGACACCGACTTTTTTCTTATAAATCCACAACCCCAGCAGTGCGATGCTCAAAATGCCCACGCACGTACCCAGCCAGCGGTGCCAGAATAAAATGCGATGTCCATAACCACCACCGCTGGCCAGCAGCCAGCCGCAGGTAATTGTGAACACCGCCGCAACCGACAGCATGACCAGAATAAATCCGCGCGCTGCGGTGATGTGTTCAAATTTCTTGAATCGTCCGGCCAGTTCCAATGCTCCCAACAGCACCAGAAAACCGATCGGCAAGTGCACCAGCAGCGGGTGAAAATGTCCGAAGAACTTGATCCAGTTCGTGGCAGCAGCAATGGGAATAATACCTGTCATTATCGTGTGTCCTTTCGATATTTATATGGCATTTTCGCGCTTCGCGGCGCACAATCGTGATGCGAACCCGCCGAGCCATGCAAGCTGCGGTACAACGGGCATCCATGCCAGACGTATGAGAATATACGGCCCAAAGATGAAAAGAACATTAACGCCATCGTTGATCCGGTTATGCTTACGACGGCGATGTCGCCGGCGTTGCAGTCAACGCTGCCGGTGTGTCGGCATCCAGGTTCAGCGGAAGAATTACTTTTACCTGTGTTCCAGCGGGCAGCGGTCGAATAAAAATCTGACCTTCATGCAATTCCACAAATCGCCGGACAATGGCCAGCCCCAGCCCCAATCCGCGGCTGCCTTCTTCGCCGGCGTCGCCGCTGTGATGCTGCATGGTGTCAGCACCCGTCTGGAATGGCTGGAATGGTCCAGCCATGACTTCATCGGGCATACCGGATCCGGAATCCTCAACAATAAGTTCGATCTGGCCGCCCACGAGCACATTGACCATCACCCGCACCACCGCGCCATCCGGTGAAAATCGGATGGCGTTGCTTAGCAGATTGGAAAGGATGTCCCCGATTTTATCCGAATCTCCCCACATGGTCGGAATAACATCCGGCAGAACCAGTTCAAGTCTTTGCTTACGCGCGGTGATAAACCCGCTCTGCTGGTCACAGATATCAAGAATCACTTTACGCAGATCAAACGGGTCACGGCGCGGCTTGGTGGTAAAGACATCTTCCTGCACGAGTTTAAGCAGATCCGTGACAATTTTGGAAAGTCGCCGGGAATTTTTCAAAATAGAATCAACCGATTTATATATCTCGCCGAAGGACGCATTGGCGGTATCGCCCGGCGCGGGGCGAACAATGCCGACGCTGCCCAATTGCCGGAGAATTAATTGCGTGGTGGTCATAATATGGGATATGGGGCTTCGGAGTTCATGGGCGGCCAGATCCATGAATCGCTGTTTGGCTTTGGCGGCCTGCTCAAATTGCCGCACATTGGCGGCCAGACGGCGAGTCATTTCATCAAAGTCACGCGCTAATTCGCCAAGTTCATCGCTGCGGAACATCACATCTTCCTGATCCTGTGATAGCAGGCGAATGTTGAGTTCGCCGCGTCCGACCGCACTGGTGGCTTCGCGCAGCCGCAGGATGGGGTAAATAATTTCGCGCTTGCTGATAACATAGCCCAGCGCAAAAAGTCCCAGAATCAGCAATCCGCCCGCCAGGGCGACCATTTCAGCCTGCCGGAGGATAGGGGCGAGAATGTTCTGGGAAGATTGGCTTAAAATAATGCACCATTGCGGCACCACACTGGGCTGATTGATGATCTCCGTCATCCGGTTGAATTTAACCGTGGCATCACCAATCAGGCAGCCGGCCAGTAAATCACCAATCCAGCCCGAGCGGTTTCCACCGTGAAGGGCGATATATCGCTGACGACCAATGCGGGCCTGCTTCGCATTGCCAAGGATAAATACCGGCGAATTGAGCTTCTGGTCGTAAACCTGCGCCACCGCCTGACTTTGCGGCAGATAGAGCCGGAGTTCATAGGTCAAAGCGGTAACATTTACGGTCTCAAGAATAAATCCCACCAACACGCCGCTGCCGGGGTGTACCACCGGCACAATAATCGGTATGGATGGCAAGCCGGTAATTGGATCGGAAAATATCGATCCGATCACACACGTTCCACTAATGCCGCTGTCAGCGATTTTCCACCACCATTTTTTGCGGACATCCAGAACTGCGGGTTTTACATCTGACGCAATGACCATGCCGTGGCGATTAATAACCAGCACATGATAAAGCCCAAGCTTATCGGCCGTGATCAGCCGGATGCGCCGGGCTATGGGGTTGTTGACCAACACGGATATGCTTTCGTGTGAGCCGCCTGCAGTCGCGCTTCGCGTGGACGCCGGACGGCTTTGAGCCGTCGCAACGGCGGGCGAGCGAATATTATTATGCTTCTGAATAAAACGCACCACTTCGGGAAGCGTGGCGGCGAAGTTCAGACGGCGCACCTCGGCTTCAAGCTGAAAACTAATGGCATGTGCGCAGGCGGACGCCAACTCTACATACGCATCCTGTATGGTATTAATGCGGTCGCGCGCGCCAATGCCCAGAATCGCCATCAGGCTCAGCGCCATGGGCAGCAATCCGACCAGCACCAGCATGCCAATTAGTTTTCTGCGAATCCCAAAATGCATTCGTTTCTCGCTAAACCCGCCAGCAATCGCTTGGCGATGATAATCGGGCCGATTGTCTCTGGCCAGCGGCGAACCCTACAACAGGCAAATACTACAACATGTGTTCCAGCATAGCGGTCATTTTGGCCAAACTGCCCGGCGGCTGCTCCGCAATGCGCCCGAATATGCGATGAAACACGGAAAAAAAATGAATTAATTCCTGCATTCTCTGCACATACGCCGCATGGCCGGCCTGTTGCGCAGGATCCGTTGGCACACTGCCGGCGGATTGCAGGCACTGTTCCAGGCGATTGAGCAGCGGATCGAGTTCGCGCCGTTTACGCTCCCGAAAAATATTCTGAAACATCACCCATACATCGCCTTCAGTGGTGAAAAAATCGCGGCGATCTCCCGGTGAACTGGTGCGGCGTACGATGCCCCAATTCACCAGATCACGCAGATTCATGCTTACACTGCCGCGGGAAATCTGTAGTTCTTCCATGATTTGTTCCGCGGTCATAGGCTCTGCGGAGACCATCAACAGCGCGTGCATCTGTGCCATGGTACGATTGACACCCCAGTGGCCGGCCATCTGACCCCATAAATCCACAAACTGCCGTCGGGAATCTGCCAGAGTGTTCGAGGTGTTATCAGTCATGCCGTCAATTCCGTATGTTTGTCCAGTGCGGTGAATTTTATTTCAATGCCGTCACAGACTATTAAAAAGAATATCCGGCATGGCGTGCAATTTCCACCCGCGGGGGACCTTTGGCCATGTAAAATGGAGGCGCTTGCGGCGGTTTTGCCGGTAAGGCTGTCTGCAATATACTCTATGCCAAGCCTTCATGGCGTTTGGAGTAAGTATGACCCGCGTTGATATTGCAATGCCCGGCAAGCCACAGGCCGCTACATCAGCCTGTATTCTGGTGCTGCTGATTCTTTTTATCATTGCTTTGGCGGCTATCAGTGTGGTGAACTCCAAGGTGGGACGCGGCATGCCGGTACCGCATGGATCAGCGGCCAAGGGGCATTATATTCCATGAATTAAATCTTCGGCAGCTTTAAGAGCCACGGCGCGATCCGCAAAGTTGTTTTCCAATTGGCGATCATAGAGTTCTTCGAGCCAGAGTTTAAATCGAGGCCCCGGCTGCACACCCATGGCAATTAAATCGCTGCCGTTCACAAAGCGATCTGGTGTCAAAGGCTTTTTTTTCAATTCAGTAATACGTTCTGTCAGAGGTCGAACTTCAGCACCATCAGGATGTGCCGTGGCGTAAAGCGTCAGCAGATCCGACGACCAGATGTGGGCCAAGAGCCGCCGGAACGCGGCCAGACGCAGCGTTCGCCATTGGGCCAAGGTTGGCAGATTGTTCAAAAGCCATTGCGTCCACTGTGTTTCTTCCGTGCTTAGCACCAGATTTTCCTGCAAGGCTGTGCATAGCATGGCCACCGAGGCGGAATTATGTGCTCGTCGGACGGTCAAATCCAGCAGCATGGCCGCCAAAGCCAGCGGGAAGGAAGTTTTTCCCGGCAGAGCGGAAAGCATGGGTAAATTGTTTTCCTTAACCGTGGGTTCAAGATGCTCCGGCCAGAACGTATGCAACAATCCGCCGTTAAGCAGCAATTTTACCGCTACGCAGCGCTGCGGATGAACCAGCATTTTGCGTAATTCCTGTCCGATGCGTTCGCGGCTGATTTCTGATAATTTCTCGGCGTTGGCCACAATCGCAGCCCAGGTTACCGGTTCAATGGAAAATTGCAGACGCGCCGCAAAGCGTATTGCCCGCATCATACGCAGATGATCTTCGTGGAATCGGTGGGGCGGTTCACCAATGGCCCGGAGAATCTTGGCGTTAATATCCGCCTGCCCACCGACATAATCAATGAGCTTTTGGGTCACTGGATCAAAAAACAGGCCATTACAGGTGAAATCTCGTCGCTGTGCATCATGTTCAGCTGTGGTATACGTCACGGAATCAGGCCGTCGGCCATCGGAGTAAACGCCGTCAGATCGAAATGTGGCAACCTCCATGGGGCGACCATGGTGACGCACCATAACCACACCAAACGCCACGCCAACGTGCATGCTGCGCGGAAAAAGTTCCATGACCTGTTCCGGGCGTGCGGAAGTGGCAATGTCATAATCTTCGGGCGTATTGCCCATGATCTGATCACGTACGCATCCACCGGCAAAATAGGCTTCATGGCCCGAGGTCTGCAACGTCTGGACAACCTCGGCGGCAATCCTCCGCCGATCGGGTTTGCTTTCCTTATTCATAGATAAGATTATACCCACAGCCCAATAGCGCGGGGAGTCG
>JAJYGE010000443.1 GCA_021785155.1 Planctomycetota bacterium | reverse complement strand
TGGGGAATGCCGGCGGTGCATGGCGTAAATGCGATGTTTTTAATAGGGGCCGCATTTGGCAGAATTATTACCTGGCGCGGCATACGCTATGAAATGAAATCCCGTACCGAGACAACAGTGCTTCCGAAGTGAAAAACCGGCAGCAGGGGGAACGCCGATTTGAGATTCCAGACTTGATGTTTGCAATCTGAAATCTCAAATCTTAAGTTTCAGTTCTGAAATCTGCGATTCCGGATTTCATACCTGGGTATTTCCCGAAGTGGCTTTCTCCGGCCCCTTATTGCTTCGGCAGCGGCAGATTCAATGATGAATTTACCTTCAGTGCGGCCTGCGCGCTGGCGGCAGCGGCCTTGATTGCGGCGGCACGGACCGATGGATTATTGGAAATGCCGGCAACCGACAGATCCACGTTATACATCATGGCCGGGACGATCCATTGAAGCGGTGAAGATCCCATGGGATATGTGGACTGCGCCTGTTTCAGCGAACCGGCGGCGTGAACGTTGAATTCCACCATGGCCTGCTTCCGGAAATTTTCCACCGCTCCGGCGGGTGGCGCCTGCAAGGGTGAATTTTCACTTACCAGAGAGAAAATCTGCTTACCAGCTTTCGCAGCCCCTTGCTGAAGCTGCGCGGCGTACATCCGCATGGCGGCAATTTGCCCCGCTTTCAGGGCGGCAGCGGCACGATACACTTCCAAGACACATTCCGGGCCGCGGCTCTGGTTGGCGACAACCAGTGGATCACCCGGCTTAAAGCCGGAGGCGATCAGGCTTTGGGCATAAGCCATGGAGCGGCGCTGTTCATTAAGGGCGGCCATGAGATCAATGGAAGCAGCGTCGGTATGTTTCGCGGCGATGGTGGCCTGCTTATTAATGGTTTTAATGAGTTCATTAATGGCGGCGGCGCGTCCGGCGGCAGACGTTGGAGAGCTGCCATTGGCACCGTCAATCAGCACGGTGACGCCAGCCTTGAGCGCGGCAATTTGAGCGCTATCGCTTTGGGCTAATTCCGCAGCGGATTTTTGAGCTTGCCGAAGGGCTGAAACCTGATCGGCCCATCTTGATTGTTGAAGTTTGGCTGAATTCAACGCAATGGTTGCCAGTTGATAATGAGCTTCCAAGACATTAACGCGCTGATTGGCGGCGGCAGCGCGATCCAGATAACCGGCTCCGCGTTTGAAATCTGCCAGCGTAGCGGGCGTAACAGTTACTTCGCCTTCGGTTTGCAGGGCCATACCCTTTATATCCAAAGCCCTGGCGATTCCCTGATAGTGCGCCAATACATGGCTTACCGCAGCGGCTTTCTTTTGTGCCGCGGCCACGGCATGTTCCGCCGAGCGTTGCATGTGTTGGGCATGTTGCAGTTCCTGATCATATAAATGCAGATAAAGATCATGCTGTTTTTTCAAGAACGCCATTTTCCCGGCGAAATGACCCACCTGTGTGGCTGCGACGTCCACAGATAAAACCTGATTCTGCAGGGCCATCAGGGCGTTGGATAATTGATCGGTATGGACTTGCGCGGCGGCCAAATTGACCATTCCACGCTGCATTTCAAGCAGACCTTTGACCTGAAAATTCAAATCAGAATTCCCCAGCGCACTGGAGAGCGTGGCGTATGCATGGCGCAAATCACGGGTGACCGATGGCGGCTGAAGATAAACACCGGGATTACTTTTCGCTGCATCCTGCGCGGCCATCAATTGTTCGGCGTTTAATGGCGCACTGATGGAAACCGGAAAATGGGCCTTGGAGTGATACCGGCCTGCTTCCGCAAGAAGCATGGAGGCTTTGGTTGATGCCGCCTGAGCCTGCACATCCGCCTGATGCGATGGCGATGCACCGCAACCAGTTAATGCGGCGCTGGCCGCAAAAGCAGCGGCCAGACCAACAACCCGCGCGGCATTGGTCCACCGACCAGCGCCGGCGGACACAGTTGCTTGAGCCTTGGAAACCATAAGAACGGGCCGTTGTGTTGTAGAAATCACGTCAACTCCTGCCATAGCTCAACCGCCACCCTGTCGAAAATCAACCGTTTTTGTACCATCACAACGCCCCGGCGTCAACTAAAAGGCGCAAAAATAATACGCATGGGCGCGCCTGTTTTTGTCGGGAACCGCCCCAAAGCGATAATCCTACCTGGCCATGGACGAAACCGGGCTAAGCCATTGGGTTGATTTAATGTAAGCCGCAACGAGCGGGGCGTCTTTAAGCTCGCTTGGCAAAGCTGGCGATCTGGCTTATCTTTTCGCTGATGCAAATAATTCATGCAGGCAAAAATTGCGACTCTTTGGTGAGGATGCCCATGCGATCAACGTTCAAACGCGCCCTTCGCGCCGGCCTAGCGCCAAGCGTATTAATCGTTACAACACTGATTCTCTCGTGTAGCACCTTGCCTACCGCTCTTGCCGCGGCACCGCTTACGCTGGCGCAACAGTTTCAATCGCCGCCGGCGCGGCATCGTTTGTACGTATGGTGGCATTGGATGGGCCTTACCATCAGCCGGTACGGCATTAAGCGCGATCTTACCGCGATGAAGGCCGCCGGCGTGGCCGGGGCGACCATTTGCCCGATCGGTTCGCAGGCCGGTGTCGCGGCAGATATCACCAACAGCGGGTTGCGAAAGCCAGTGAAATACTGGAGTCCGCGATTCTGGCGTCGGGTGCAATACGCGGTGCGTACCGCCAAGCGACTGGGGCTGAAGTTGGGTATGGAAAATTGCCCGGGTTGGGATGCCAGCGGAGGCCCATGGATCACGCCCAAGCTTTCAATGAAGATGGTTGTATGGAGCATCACGACAGTTAAAGGGCCAAGGCTGGTGCGCGTGCAACTCAAGCAGCCGCCAACGCGATTGGGTTTTTACCGGCCCATTACCGTATTGGCGCTGCCGGTTACGGCGGTGGTGCAACCCGGGGAAATCAAAAATATTTCGACCGATATGAAATCCAACGGACAGCTTGTCTGGCGGGCACCGGCGGGACAATGGCGCATATTCCGCATCGGTTACACATCCACCGCGATGACTGACCACCCGGTTCCCGACAGCCTGGTGGGTCCTCATGGAACGGTACATTCACTGGAGGCCGACAAGCTCAGTGCGAAGGCCGCCACATTCCATATTGAACATGTCATAAAAGCCCTGCAAAAGCACCTTGGCCCGGCGATAGGGCATACATTTGATCATCTGCTGTTTGACAGCTATGAGGCTGGTCCGCAGAACTGGACGAAACATTTTCGCAGTGACTTTATAAAGATGCGTCATTATGACCCACTGCCGTGGCTGCCGGTGTTAAGCGGTGCGGTGGTCGGCAGTCAAGAGCTTTCAAAGCGATTCCGCTACGATATGGCGCGAACGGTTTCACAATTGTTTGTCAAAAATGACTTTGATGTGTACCGCAAACTCATTGATGCAGCGGACATGAAAATGTGCCTTGAGCCATATACAGGCCCATTTAACACTATCGCG
Source organism: Planctomycetota bacterium (assembly GCA_021785155.1). The sequence continues at coordinate 1,617 of JAJYGE010000443.1, read as the reverse complement.
GCGGCGGCGTCCTGTGATCTAACAATGGGTGAATTCTGGAACTCCAGCCGCAACGGCATTGCCGGCAATGTGGCCGGCGCGGCCCGGGCGGATGGCCGCACGCTGGTCGGGGCGGAAACGCTCACCGGTGGCCCTGCCTCCAGCCGCATGACTGAGACTCCCGCTTTTTTAAAACCCGCATTAGACGGTGGCTTCTTAAGCGGGGTGAACCAGTGTTATCTGCACGACTGGACGGAGCAGGCGCTGAACAAACAATATAAGCCCGGCATCCTCATGGGATGGTGGGGCACGCATTTTGGTGAAAACCAAACATGGTTTAAACCCGGCATAGCTTTCTTCACGTATATCAACCGCTGCCAGACCATGTTACAACAGGGATCCCAGGTGTGTGATATCTGCACACTTAACAGCGATCCACAGGCGCTTTCCGAAGATGCGTTAAGCCTGTCACAGTTTGAACATGCGACGGTACTCAACGGCAAAATCACATTACCGGATGGTCGAGCTTATGCGGTTATGCAGTTGCCGAATTCGTCGCAGATGCTGCCGAAGGTCGCACAAAAACTTCGCGAACTCGTTGCGGCAGGCGCAACGGTCATCGGCCCAAGGCCAACGCAGTCACCGAGCCTGACGGATTACCCGAAATGCGACAGCGCTGTTGCCGCAATCGGTCGCGCCGTGTGGGGCGATTGCGACGGCGTGCATGTCAAAGAGCACCGTTTCGGCAAAGGGCTGGTCGTATGGAATAAGCCAATGTCAGCGGTACTTACCGAGTTGGGAATTCAGCCTGATTTTTCCGTGGCGACTGCGAATAACGGGCGGCTTGTTATCCAATCGGCTATTTACGCCGCGCCCGGTGCGGGCCGAGAAGTGAATGTCACCGCATTGCTGCGAAGAAACGTGCGCCAAAACGGCGGCAAGAGCCTTTCAATGCGGGTTGATAATGCAGCGTTTGGTGGTGATCCGGCATACGGGCATGTCAAATATCTCACCGTGAAATACACGCTTGGTGGAAAGGCCGCCACCGCGCACGTTCCCGAAAATAACAACCTGTCCGTACCATTTTTTTCCCTGACAGCCATACATCGGCACACACGGGACATGGACATTTATTTTGTTGTTAACCGATCCGACCAGATGGTCCATGCTGTGGCGTCGTTCCGGGTTTCTGGAAAAGTACCGGAATTATGGCAACCAGATTCCGGAAGGCGTATAACCGATGGCGAATTCACCAACATTGATGGCCGCACGAATGTGCCGCTGACACTCGGGCCGCTGGCATCGGTATTTGTCGTCTTTCGCCATTCGTCGGCAGGACTGGTTTCTGTAACGGCGATTCGGCGGAACAACCAGCCGTCCAACAGCACCTCCATTTACCTCAAGCCTAATAGCCAGCTCGAAATGTGTGCGGCCAGGCCGGGAAGCTATGTGCTTGAATTTGCTTCGGGCCGCAAGCTCATGGTGCGTGTTCCGCCTCTGCCGATGCCCGAAGCGATAACCGGGCCTTGGAACGTCAGCTTTACTCCCGGCTGGGGAGCGCCCAAGCATGTGGTATTACCGAAGTTGATCTCGTGGACAGCCTCGGAGAATTCCGGAATTAAATATTTTTCGGGCACA
>JAJYGE010000047.1 GCA_021785155.1 Planctomycetota bacterium | reverse complement strand
TTTCCCGGTCGATGACAACGTTTTTACAGTGGGGTTCTACCTTACCGGTGCCGGTGCCGAGCATGTTGAACCTCATGAAACCTATCCGCTTCCCTCGCATCCCGATATGTACGAGTTTTCCTGGAATACCGGACGGGTATTGCCGGAATATCAACTCGTTTATATTGGCAGAGGGGAAGGTGTATTTGAATCACGCGAAACCGGACTCGTCAACATTCAGGGGGGTATGGCGATGCTGCTGTTGCCGAATGTGTGGCATCGCTACCGCCCCAAGCCGAAGACTGGATGGGATGAGCACTGGATTTCATTCAACGGTCAAATACCGCATATCTGGCAGCAGGCCGGGCTACTCGATCCCGCCTCCGCAGTATGGCAGACATCCCGGACTAAGGCCTTGGCGAACGGCATGAAACAAATTGTAAAAACCGCCATCGCCAAGACCGGCGACCCGTTCGCGGCATCATGCGCCGCACTGGCCTTACTCGCGGGGCTGTTTGGTAGTGATGCAAAATATTTTGTGCCTCTGATCCGTCGGGCTGGCGAGAGTAAAGTGCCCTGTTCCGATGATGCGGTGACACATGCCGCGTTGCGCATCATCTGGAATTACAGCCATCGACATTTGTCAGTCAGCGATATTGCCCGTCAACTTGGCATAGCGCGGCGGACACTGGAACGTCGATTTTTGGCAGCCCGCAAGCGGACCGTGTTGGAGGAATTGACGGCGTGCCGTTTAGCGCGGGCACAGCGTATGCTGCGTGAGACACACTTGCCGATCAAGCATATCGCTTATGCCGCGGGCTTTTCTTCTCCCACACACCTGCCGACCGTATTTCAGCGCGAATTGAATATGACGCCGCAGCAATATCGCGCGGGAGCGGTGGACACTGCGATAAGGACGCCGCCATAAGCTGCGTCCCGCGCCGCCATTTGCTGCAAGATCAACGCTACGCGCACAGCGATACCAAGAGCGTCTCGGATTGCGGTACCGAATGGAGTAATTCCAAAAGCAGCTTCGGCAAGGCAATAGGCAACCCAACAATCGCAACAATCCGCGATTTTGACTCCTTGAGACAATTAAAGATAAGTAGCCACGGGGCATAACTGCCGCCGGTGGGATCAGCCGTTTTTTGCTCCGCAAAAAAACGGCTGCCGCCACCCGGCAGGTAGGATTGTTCACAAAAATCGACGAGTTGATGATGGCCTGGGGTGCTGAAAGATTGGAATCCGCCAATCGCGATATTACACATGCACGCAGGTATAATGTTGTGTGTACGCAGGCAAGCAAGCGATTCGCTCCCAAGCCGCGAGAGCTTCTTTTCCCTCCCTCTGTCGCCGTCGGCCCCTTCTGGCCGGCTGGACCGGCTTGGCTATCCGGTATCGTCCGGATTCACATCGGATCACTCAAAATCGTGCTGGCCCCAATCAATATAACCATCCGGCGGCAGTTCCTCGAAAACTTCGCCTAAAACTACCCGCTTGCCATTAACGAGCCGATCCCGCAAAGGCGGCACGCAATATGTATCGCCTGCCGGTTCCAGCAATAGACCGTATTGTCAATTTATCCAAAGTCTTAGGGCGATCCTCCGTGCTGTTGACCCTCTCGACGGCTCTTTTCTGCAAGCCGATATTCTTGCAAACGGCTATTGGGGTTGTCGGGAATGCCACCGCGCACATCTGGAACGCAGCAACGCGTAGCGAAGCCGGAGCGCGGCAAGCACAGCGGTGGCTTTTTGTAGTGGCCTTCGGACCGGGACCAGGGCGAGATCCTGATGCCCGCAGTTTCCAAGAATAAAGATAGCGGAACTTGGGAATGATGTTCTGAACTTCGTGGGCAGGGACTATCTACAGTAATTCCGCCAGCCATTCAATGGGGTGCAGGGTTGTTTTTCCGGCGGCGTGCTGTATCTGGTGGCGGCAGGAGGTGCCGGCGGCGAGGATCACCGTGTTCGCGGAGGCTTGGCGAATCGGGTCGAATTCCGTCTGGCCAAAGATTTTCATGGATAATTCATAGTGATCCTGGGTATAACCAAAAGCACCGGCCATACCGCAGCAGCCGGTGGTCAGAATTGTCGCATTACCGTTCGAGACGTTGCGCAGCAATGCGGCATCATCCTGCGTACCCCACAACGCCTTGGCGTGGCAATGGCCATGAAACAGCACCGGGGCGGTTGATTTCTGGCGCACTACCGGTGTAATGGGATGATGCTTCCAGCGACGCTGTACAAAGTCGGTGGGAGAAATAGCCTTTTGCATCAATTGCGTCAGCAGTTCGCCGGGGCCGATATCGTGAAGATGCTGCCAGTCATCGATCATGGCACTAAGACACGACGGTTCGCAGACGATGATTGCGGCAACATCAGGATCTAAAATTGCGGGCGTAAGGATTTTTAGCGTCTTGCGGATGGTATTTTGAGCGCTGTGCAGCAGCCCGTTGGAAATCATGGCGCGGCCACAGCACCCGTTGGTGATAAGTTCGACGCGATAACCCAATGTCTGCAGCACACGCGTGGTTGCAACCCCGATGTGCGATTCGTTAAAAGTGGTGAAGCAATCGGCAAATAGCGCCACCTTGGGGCCATGCGGCGGGTTGCCAACCTGCAAGTCGTTACGAAAAAGCTTTAGCAGAGAGTTGGAATATGCGGGCAGCGATCGTTGTGGTGCCAAGCCCAGGAGAGAATTCATGATGCCGCGCACCGGCGGAAGGTTTTGTACGCGATTGGCCAATCCGGGCATGATTGATCCGAGTCGGTTGAGTGTATGGACATTGCCAAACATGCGTGCCGCCAATGCCGGGCCGATTTCGCGGTAGCGCTGGGCCATGTATTCCGCCTTCAGCCGGGCGATATCCACACTGCTGGGGCATTCGGTTTTACAGGCTTTGCAGGACAGGCAGAGGTCCAGCGTTTCCAGCGTGCCGGCATCGGTCCAGTTCGGGCGGTCGGAAGTTCCAAGAATACTGCCGCGCAACGCGTTGGCGCGTCCACGCGGCGAATGCCGTTCATCAAGCGTTGCGCGATAGGAAGGACACATTGTTCCGCCGGAGGTCTTCCGGCAAAAACCGGCACCGTTGCACATTTCCACGGCACCGGAGAACGATTCCTGATCGGAGTAATCAAAATATGTCGGCACGCCCAATAGGTGTGTTTTTCGCTGGGCCTGTTGCCGCAGATGGGTGGTGATGGTCTCCAGATTGCCGGTGTTGACGATCATGCCGGGATTCAGAATTCCGGCGGGATCAAAAATCGCTTTTATTTCGGCAAATGCCCGCATGAGGACCGGGCCAAAATATTCCAAAAGCAGCGGTCCCCGCACGCGACCGTCGCCATGTTCACCGGACATTACGCCGCCGCAATCGCGGGCCAGGCGGCCGGTTTCCAGGGCAATTTCCTGCATGGCACGCTGATCCGCGGGATCATGTAAATCCAGCATGGGGCGGACATGGAGCACCCCGACCGAAGCGTGGGCGTAAAAGGCGGCGCTGGTGCCATGGGATTCGACAATGGTTTTGAAACGCCGGATAAATTCCGCCAGTCGCTCCACCGGGATGGCGTTATCTTCGACAAAGGTGATGGGCTTGCGTTTGCTGGATAGCGCGTGCAAAAGCGCCTCGGCACTTTTGCGCAGTGTCCAGGCCTGATTCATTTCGGTGGGCTGTCGGAAAATGCGGGCTGCGGGTGCGGCCAGCGCGGGGTGGGCGAGACGGTCGTCGAGTTCGGCGGCGGATGTTTCCCCCTGATATTCCACATACAGCACGGCGGCGGGGAGTTTACCGTTGATCAGCGGTAAAACATCCAATTGGCGGCGCGTCTCGGAATTGCCCTGCGCGGCCTGCAATACTACAGCGTCAAGCAATTCCACAGCGCTGGGTTGGGTATCCAAAATCGGCAGCAGTTGGTCTAGTGCCTGTTCCAGGCTGTTAAATGCCAGAAGTGCCAGACCCCGCGCCGCGGGAATTTTATGCAATTTCAACCGCGCAGCGGTGATGACGGCCAGCGTGCCTTCACTGCCACAAAGCAATCCGGTCAGGTCCAAATCTTCCGCTGCTATGCCCGCGTCCAATTGGCGGAGAATCAAATCCAGCGAATATCCGGCGTTGCGGCGGATAAGTTTTGGGAAGCGTTCCCTGATGAGGGCGGCATGTTGTTCGACGACGGCCATTACTTGCCGGGCCAGTTTCAGTGCCACTGGATCATGTCGTCCGGCACCAGCGCTTAGCGACAACGAGTGTCCGTTCGAGAGTACAACCTGTACGCCTGCAAGATTTTCACTGGTGCGGCCATAGCGAATGGACCGTGCCCCGGCGGCGTTGTTACCGATGCAACCGCCCAACGCCGCTTGCGCCGTGGTAGCCGGATCCGGAGCGAAAAATAGTCCGGTCGCCGCGAGTTCACGATTAATCTGATCGATGCTCATGCCAGCTTGCGCGACGCAGGTCTGTTGCTGGGTATCGACTGCCGTCAGGCCCCGGAATTGCGGGGATAAATCCAATACCAGCGCACGGTTGGTACATTGACCGGCCAGGCTGGTGCCACCGCCGCGCGGCAAAACCGGAATATCTTGCCGCCGACAAAAATTCAGAAGCGTTACAATGTGCTCTACGGAAGCAGGAATCACCACCCCCAGTGGCATAACTTGATAAAGCGAAGCATCCGTGGCATATAAAAGGCGATCATGCCCGGTAAGCCGCAATTCGCCCACATCGAGGCGTTGTAACGCTTCGGCTAAATCGGTCTGATTCACTTGCACATCTGCAACAACGGACAACGAAATATCTGAATTTTCCATAACGGGCCGCATGATAATCGTTCTCGTGAATTGGTGGAAGCGAAACCCTTAGGCAACTTGAATGGAATGGGCTCAGTCTTCGCCGGGGATTATCCTGCGACAACGCTTTTCCCATACCGCGCAAATGGTGGATGCAGGTGGTTCCTTGTTGCCTGGCGGAGGTCCTGGATTGTGTGGAATTCTTAGACTCGCGGATGCCCAGTCAGCGCAACAATAACAGCGACAAACGCGAAGATTAAAACATGTTTTGGCTGTGTTTCATAGTTTCTTTTCTAATCCTGATTCGGCATTTTGCAGGGCGTCAACCAACTGCGATGGC
>JAJYGE010000345.1 GCA_021785155.1 Planctomycetota bacterium | reverse complement strand
GACGCCGGCAATCGGACACAGCGATAAATGGAACAGTCGTTTGGGAGGTGCCCACCGGCGCAACGCCGGGCATCAATGCGTCTGGCCGCTTGATTTCGGCGGAAATATCGCACCGCCGATCACGGGCCTCGCCACCCCACCGAGATCGACACTTACGGTATGCCCGGACTTTACGACCACGCGTTTGCCAACCAATCCCGAATACCTTTTGTCTGCTTTGCCAGCAGCCAATGGGGGCACCCAGAACACCCATGTCGGACCGGGCGGCAAATGCGTAAGGGCAGCTTGGCCGCTATGATTAGTCACTCCTTGTGCCCCAAAAACCACGACTGGACCAGATTTCGAGGCCGGGGATGACGCCTCAATCACCTGACCCGCCGCCGATTTTAACGCCAGAAATCCCAGTGCCAATTTCACGTTGATTCGCCCCCAGGGCCTCAATCTTACGAGATTTGATTTCTCTAATTCGCTTTGTTGCACAATTGCGCTGCCGAGGTGATCGTACACCGTGATCTGATAGGCTTCGTGCTGCGCGGGAAACCGCAACAGGCCATGGTTGTCCGCATACGCATGAACGTCCCCAGCGGATTCTGAATGATAAGTGTGGCCATAATTAATCCAAGCGCTCCCCTTGTTCGGCACGAGAATCCCTCGGGCTTTTATGGCTGGTTTGCCGTCCGGATTTAAGGCGACAATTTTGATCGGAGGGCCAGCGGCAAGAAATATATGCAGGTGGACATCGGGCCGGTCATTTCCGAACGTCCTTGAATCGGTCGACGCGTAACCATTCGCACCAACCCGGATAATATGGCGCAAATGGCCGGCTTTAAAGGAAATGACGTACTGCCCTGTTCCAAAATAAGTGATGGTTCGCTTGGCGTTCCAAACCGCGCCCGCCGCGTTGCCTTCTTCCGGCGTTCTTGCCAGAGGTATAAGTCCTTGGGTGACCCGAAAACGTGGAACAGTTAGACCCGTCGCCGCGTCGATAACTGTTAAGTGCACATGAATTGTGCGGAACAGCCGCACTGCGGGCACGGTTTTAACCGCAGGCGGGGTTTTCGCGGCGGGTGCCAGAGCGGGTGGATCGGCGGGCTTGGCGGTTTTTACGGGCACCAGTTTCAATGGCGGAATTTTCAGCGGCACATCCGTTACTCCGCCGGGGATTGGTGGAACGGTGAACGTGCCGGCCACTCGGCCAGCGGTGTCGGAATAAACGCCAACTGCACGGGGATGGCGAATGTGGATGGCATTAAGGTAGATGCGATAGGTCCCCGGCAGGACATTATGGATGACGAAAGTGTCATCCGGCCTGACGAGGAAGCCGTAGCCGTGGGCGCGTACCCCCCACCACTTCTGGTTAGCGATTATCGTAGCCTTCCCTTTGGGCGTGGCCGCAAAGGCTTTCAACCATGCTAATTGGTGGGCAGGGGTGCCGTGTTTGATATTTGCGGGCATCGGAAGGGGGCGGAACTTGGTCATTACATCACCAATCTGGAAATACCAGTCGTGGCGATGCGACAGCGATTTTGGAATCTCGACGGATCCTTCCACAGTCCGTCCCATGCCACCAAGAATAATGTGGTTTGTTTTCCCCGGCTTTAACACCAGCGGCTGGGAAAATTCGGTGCTGCCCATGTAGGATGGTCCGCCCGCCGGTTCCTGAGAGATAGTCATTGCGATTGAACCGGTTCCGGCGGGAACTTGCGGGATAAAAAATCGGCCTTGGCTGTCCGTTGTCGTCAAGATTTGCCACATGATGCCATGATCATATGGCGGGGGTGTGTTAGGACCCCAGTGCATGCTGATGGTTGCCTGCACGTTCCGTTTCGGCGCGGGTTTGTTGCCAAAAAGTAATTTGCCGCGAACGTGAACCCATTTTGTCAGCACGACTTTGGGCGATTTTTGCAGGGCGTTGTGCGTCAGCACGGCGTAGCCCATGCGGTTATAAATCGCCAACAGGTATGCGCCGCGTTGGGGCTTAAACCGCAAATGTCCGTGTGCATCGACTTGTCTCTTTATATCGCCCTGCAATGACGACCAGGTGCCGAAGCCAATCATCGCAATCTTGCGTGCGGGTACCAGAATTGCCTTGGCACCGACGGCTGGTGTGCCATTCGGGTTCAGCACCGTAGCGGAAATGTCCTGCGACGGTACCAATTTAAACCTAAGCGATATGTTGCGTTTGCTATTACGGAAAAGCCTGGAATCCGCCGGAAGATAACCACTGGCTTCTATTCGAATCGCGTAGGCCGCACGCTGGTTCGGCATTGCGTAAATAAAATGGCCATTACCCATGATCGTTTTGGGGTTCATGTGATTCCAGCTTATCTGCTTCGGTGTAGGCGGATTTTTTGAACTGGAAGCGAAGATACAGCCGCGGATAATGGTGAATTTCTTGATCGGTTTGCCGGTTTTAGCATTTACGACCGTGCCGTGGACGGTTACCTCATGCCGCACGGTGATAACATTGGACTTCCCGGGCCAAACGGGAACATCCATTGTGAATGGATAGCCGCCGTGGGTGCTGATGTTTACGAGTATCTTTCCGGCCGGAGCATTCTGCCAGACAAATCGCCCTCGGAGGTCGGTTCGCATGCTGTGTGCCAGCGTACGGTAGCCGCGCCAAGTGTCGACATATACACCGGCACCCGCAAGGGGAATTCCGCTTTGATTTACTACGCAACCGGTCAGTTCATGCGGAGCAGTGAGCTTCAACGAGATAATCCGAGGTGTTTGAGCCATGGTAAGTTGCGTAAGCGCGGCACCGAAGCGTTTGGCCGTTGCGGTCAAAACTACATTGTGGCCTGGAGTGGCAGCGAAGGAGAACCGTCCCATGGAATCAGTCACCATCGGGGATGGCACATTTATGCCGAAGCGCCAAGGGGCAACAAGAACCTTAGCGCCCGCTAATGGCTTTCCATTTGGATCACGCACGACGCCACGCACCATAACACCACGTTGCAAGGTGAAAGTCGCGGTACCTTTGCGGAGCGGCGCTAAGTTCTGAAATGTTTGCAAATGCAGCAGTCGTGACCCCCACACATAGTTGTAGTCCCATACGCCAACTGTAACGTGCGCGACACCGTGTGCCGGGACACCGTCATAGTGCCACACACCATTGGCATCCGTAAGAACCGTGATTGGGGACCAGTCAATCATTGCGTGAGGCGATATTCCATGCGCGTTGATCATCAATCTGACATGGGCCTGCGCCACCGGCTTTCCCGCGTCATCCACAACGTGGCCGGAAATGGCTGTTCCCCGCGTCACTGTAAGAACATACCGATGCGGTATACGTTGCAGCTTTCCAGCATGCGGCAACCATTCCAGGATTATGTGGACGAAATTTTTCGGCATCACTTGGACAAGGAAGATGCTGGAATTACTCCGCGGCAGCGGCAGCGTGGTGGTCCCCGACGCGCCAGTGTACCGCGTTGTTACAACTTCGTTATGGATAATCGCATGAACCTTCACCCCCGGCAGCGGCTTGCCGGTTTGTTTGTCGATCACGGTGAGGGTCATGGTTTTTTGCTGCGCAACGGGCGTAATTACGGTCTGGGTTTTGTTGGGCTGCCCGGTGCGTACCGGAGCCTTGGCTTGCAGATGCAGGGCTGCAAATGACGCCACTATCAGAGTACCGACCAACAGCATACCGACGGCCCGCCCCACTGGTATGGGCCGTCGATTTCTGCGCTCATCGAGAATCGCTATAATGCGGCCTTTGAGTTCTGATGGCCGGGCCATGGCCACAGTTGCCGGCAGCGGCAGCACGGCGGGACGCAGGTCACGCGCGATGGCCAGCAGGTTTTCGGCATAATCCGCCGGCGCTGTTGAGCAACGCAGCACAGCGTCATCGCAGGCGCGTTCACATTCACTGCGCAGCCGCCGCCAACTCCCCCATACCAATGGATCGGGCCAGTGCAACGTGCAGGCAATCTGGCCAAATAAAAGACTGGCACAATCCCACCGCGCTACATGGGCCAGCTCGTGCAGCAAAACAGTCCTCAATTTATCGCTCGGCCAGGATTCCGCAGCGCTCGGCAGCAGCACGCGCGGGCGAAATACGCCGTGTGCCAGGGGAATCAGGAGGCTATCGTCGATGGCAATTCGCACGGGCCGGCCCAGCTTGAGTTCCCGGCATATTCCCGCCGCCAATAGCGCGATTGAACCAGTTGATATTGTTCTGGCCCGCGCCAGCCGCCAGGCCAGTCGCATGTATCCCATCAGCCCGACCAGGCCGATCAAGGCCACCCCGATGCTCCAAATTGCCAAGAGCAGCAATGGCCAGCGGATGGCCATCCAGTGCGCTATTGCTGTGGTCATCGGCCTTGTCCGGGCGGTTGGGGCTGCGGCCAACATACCATTGTGCGGGCCGGCAGTAGCGTTGACATGCGGTGTGACAGGCGCACGCAAAGCGGTGCGCGGCAGCGGGATGGCATTGTGATCCGCCGGTGCGCCGGCAGTTACCATCAGGGACGGGCGAACGGGTGGCGTGCGGGCCGGCAAAACGCGTACTTGCGTTGCCGATGCGTGCCTGGGCGCAACTGTTGTAAACGTCGGCAGGATGGGCAAGCGGAGGCTTGGCACCACCACCGAGAACAGCGGCAGCATCAGCACACCGCATAGTGCAATAGCCCAGACCAGGTGCCGCGCGGCAGCCGAGGCTTTGCGCATTGCCATGGTGATCAGGCTGGCCACGAACAACAGCACGGCCCCTTTGACCAGTACGTCGCAGAGAATTGCGAGCCATTCGATGGAACGTAATAAGGGGATATCATTGGCGTTCATGGCGTTTCCTCCTGGCACGGGCCTGTGTGATCATGGCGGAGATTTCATCAAGCTGTTGATCAGAAAGTGCGGCATCCGATGTCGCCAGCAGTGCTGCGACAGCCTTCGGAGCCGAACTGTCAAAAAAAGTTTCCACCAGCCGCTGCAACGCCGACTTGCCCGCCGCGGTCCGTGTTTGGCGTGGCATGTAGATATATTTACCTTTTTCGCAGCGATGTTGCAGATGTCCCTTGTCCTCAAGAATGCGCAGCAGCGCCCGGATCGCGGAGTAGCTCGGCGCGTCAGGCAGTGCCGCGTGAACCTGCGCCGCAGTGGCC
>JAJYGE010000111.1 GCA_021785155.1 Planctomycetota bacterium | reverse complement strand
CTGGATTTACCTCCTGGGCACAGCACCGATTTTACTGGCCGCTCTGATTTTAGTCATCGCCTACGACCAGCGCTTTGCCATCGGCATCTCCGCACTTAATGGCCTGTTGGTAACGGTTGTGACCGGTCAGAATCTATCATTTTTCATCACCGCGTTTGCCACTTCCGCGATTTTAGTTTTCAGCCTCAATGAAATCCGCACCCGCACGCAATTAATCCGCGTTGGCCTGCTGGGCGCTTTGGTCGCCGGTACTACCGTCCTGGGCTTTGGCTTTTCGCGCACGCCGCTGACCCAAGCTGTACCATTAGACTGGCTTTATGCCGCACGCCAACCCGGAACTGCCTTTCTCTTTGACCAGGCCATCCTCGCGAGCAGTGCCGTTTTTGCCGCCATTTTTGTCCTGCTCGGCTTGCTGCCGCTCGTCGAAAGGATTTTCGGCATCACCACGGCCATGACGCTGCTGGAACTTTCTGACACCAATCAACCACTGTTGCGCCGCCTCGCCATGGAAGCCCCCGGCACATTCAGCCATTCGCTGGTACTCGGGTCCATGGCCGAAGCCGCCGCACACGAACTCGGTGCCAACTGTTTATTGTGCCGGGTGGGGGCCTATTACCATGACATCGGCAAACTCCTCAAGCCCCGCTACTTCATGGAAAACATGAACGCCGGCCAGAACCGGCATGAAAAACTTTCCCCCGCCATGAGCCTGTTAATTGTCGTCGGGCATGTTAAAGATGGCCTGGAACTGGCCCGCGAATACCGCCTGCCGCTGGCCGTGCGGGATTTTATCGCCGAGCATCATGGTACCACCATTGTCGAATATTTTTTCCATGCCGCCCGCGAAAAACAGGCCCGTGAAACCCTCACCGGTGGCTTGGCATCACAGGTCAATGATACCGAATTCCGGTATCCAGGCCCCAAGCCGCGCTCTAAAGAAACCGCCATTCTCATGATCTGCGACGGCTCGGAAGGAATGGTCCGTTCCATGCCGGATCCCACCGCCGCCAAAATCGAAGGCGCGGTGCATCAAATGATTACCAAGCGACTCATGGATGGACAATTTGACCATAGCAATCTTACGCTTTCGGAACTTACCACGATTGAACAATCTCTGGTTCGCACCCTGGTAGGCGCGTATCATGGCCGCATGCCCTACCCAAAGGCTGTCCCTATTTCCCGGCCCGCGTAAGGAATCGCAATGCGTATGGACATAGAGATACTGCCCCCCGCAAATCGCCGCATCAGGCTCGCCGTACCGCCTGCCATGCGCCGGTGGATACACCAACAGGCTCAATCCGCAGCACGGCTAATGAGTGTGGCATCCGGTAACTGGGTTATTCATCTTGTGGATGACCAACGCATGATCCAATATCATCAGCAGAGCATGAATCTTGCCACCACCACCGATGTGCTGACCTTCAATTACACCCCAACCGACTTGAAAGCAGCCCCATTGGATCTGGAAACCATTATCTGCGTGGATGAAGCCCAACGGCAGGCTGCCATACGCGATCATCAATTACCCGAGCTTGAAATACTGCTTTACGCCATCCACAGCCTGCTTCATTGCGTCGGCTATGATGATCTGACCCCGCGCCAGGCGCGGATCATGCACCGCAAGGAAGATTCCATTCTTCAGCAGATGGGGCTGCCCGCGGTGTACCACACCGCCCCGCTTACCGCCGCGGACACCGACAATCATGTTTCTAAAGTCGCAGCTTCTCAAAACCGTGCCCCCGGCCGCCGGAAAACCCCAACCCACGCCTGGGGAGGCCGCCGATGAATGCCTCCTTGCTGGTTATGGCCGTTTCACTGATCGGAACATTGCCTGCTTCCACCTTGGCTTACGCCCTGCGCACCATGTCCCGGGTAACGCTGGAAAAAGAATTAATTAAGCGCGGACGGCAGGCCAGTCTGGATCAACTCAATGATCAGCGCGACAATCTCGCGTTAACCGCATCAATCGCCCGCATCGCTTTTAACGTTTCACTCGCCGCCAGCACCCTGTATACCTTCAGCGGCGCTGGCGCACCTGATCTTTCACCCCTGCGATTTTCCGCCGCCGCCGCATTGGCCTGCGTGTTGCTGCTTATTTTTTCCGTCGCTATTCCCAATGCTTGGGCGACCTACGGCGGTGAAGGCCTCATCGCCACCTCCTGGCCCGTGCTGCGTGCCTTGGGCGTTCTGTTTTCTCCACTTGTTGATTTCCTGAAATTATTCGATGAACTGGTCCGCCGACTCGCCGGCATTGACCCCCAGCAGCACGCCGATGAAGAAGCCGCCGAAACCACCGAAGAAATTCTCGCCGCCGTGTCTGAAGGCACCGCCGAAGGTGCGGTCGATGATGAACAACGCAAAATGATTGAAGGCATTATCAGCTTCCGCGATTTACAGGTCGGGCAGATCATGATGCCCCGCACGGATATGATCACCATCAGCGTCAGCGAGCCGCTGGAGAAAATCCGCGATAAAATTCTCCGTGACGGCCTTTCCCGTCTGCCGGTCCATGATGGTAATCTCGACAACATCGTCGGGATTCTTTATGCCAAGGATCTGTTGCAATTTCTGGGCACCTCCTCCGCCGATGCCGGCACCTTGGATATTCGTAAACTCATGCGGCCACCGCTTTTTGTCCCCCATTCCAAACCGCTGCGCGATCTGCTGCGGCAATTCCGCGCACAAAGAGTCCACATTGCCATTGTGCTTGATGAATTCGGGGGCACCGCCGGTCTGATTACCAGCGAAGACATCCTGGAAGAAATTGTCGGTGACATTGCCGATGAATATGAAAAACTCCCCGCCTCTCAAATCCGCCGCATTGATGACCGTACCGTCGAGGTCGATGGCCGCACCAACATCACCGACTTAAACCGCGAACTCGACAGCCATCTGCCTGAAAATCAGGACTATCAAACCATCAGCGGCCTGGTCATTCACGAACTCGGCACCATCCCCGGCAAAGGTGCCTCCGTCACCATCGAAAACATCACCGTCACCGTCACTGAAAGCGACGTTCGCCGCATCAAAAAAGTCCTCATCACCCTCTCCCGGCCCGCGGAAAACACCTCTGAAACCCCCACCGCGGAAACCCAATCCACCTGAAAATCAGCCTGTTGTCTGTCCTCGTTCCACTACTGTTAACGCCCCAGCCAAAAGAGCGTTCAATCAGGAATCTCGGCACAGCCCGCGATCGGCCATGATCAATACTGCCATTCAGTATCCCAAGGCACTTAGCAACGAGAAAAAGAGCGTTTCACCCAGCGCAGCGTCTCACTGATCCGCCGCCACTGGCCAGCAGTTACACTTCACTGGTATGATGCCGCCTCGGCGTTATGATTGACGGAGAAAAACTATGCCCATTGCGAATATTACAACCAAACTTCCGCACGCCGAGCCTATGGAGCCGGCGGACCCCAATTCGTTATTTGCCATGGCCGTAGCTTCAGTGAATGACGCCTGCGGTACCATTCAAGCGCCTGATTTTGTCAAAGCCATTTTATCTCAGCCCAAAAATGAACTGATGGTCCATTTTCCGGTGATGATGGATGACGGCCATTATCGCCTGTTCAAAGGTTACCGCATTCAGCACAACAATATCCTCGGTCCATACAAGGGAGGCATACGCTATCACGCGGACGTGAGCCTGGATGATGTCAAGGCCTTATCTGTTTGGATGACCATGAAATGTGCGGTTATGCGACTTCCTTTCGGCGGGGCCAAAGGGGGAATCAAGGTTGATCCACACACGCTTTCATCAACCGAACTCATGCGCATGACCCGCCGACTTACATCCGCACTTGGCGGCAACATCGGCCCGGAAATTGATATTCCCGCCCCGGATGTCGGAACCAATGCCCAGATCATGGACTGGATGATGGACACATATCTCAACACTCATCAGGAAGGCCGGCAACAGGGCATGTTGCAGGTGGTAACGGGAAAATCTGTCGGTTGTGGCGGCAGTGAGGGACGGGAAAAGGCCACTGGTCAGGGCCTCTGCTACGTGCTTTTAGAGTTACTGCCCGAATTTCGACTCAAACCCGCCGGACTGCGGCTTAGCATTCTGGGCTTCGGTAATGTCGGCAGCAATACGGCCCAAGCTCTGGCCGTACACGGTGCAAAACTTATTGCCGTGATGGATCACACCTGTGCCCTGCGAAATATCCACGGTTTGCCCATTCCGGAATTACAACAACATGTGCAGCAGACCGGTGGTCTGGCGGGCTTTACCGCCGCGGGCATCGAAGTTATTGATCGTGAAGCATTTTATCGCACCGAAGTGGACGTATTTATCCCCGCTGCGCTCGAACGCATGGTTGATGCTCCCGTGGCTCAGTGGCTCAACGCACGGGTGGTAGCCGAAGGCGGCAATGGCCCGGTTACACCCGCCGGCGCGGCCATTCTGCGGCAGCGCGGCATTGCCCTGCTGCCGGCCATCTTGTGTAATGCCGGCGGCGTTACCGTCAGTTATCTTGAATGGGTCCAGAACAAGGCCGGGGTACATTGGGAACTTAACCGGGTAGATCGCGAACTGCAAAAAACCATCGTTCTGGCGGCACGGCGGGTGCGATTGGCCGCACATCAATATGACACGGATCTTTCCACGGCGGCCTTTTGCGTGGCGGTGGAACATGTTGCGCGGGCATATAAGCAGCGGGGTATTTTTCCGTGAGCAATATTCCAATTCCATCCGTGGGATCAGGCCCGGTCGCTCTGCATCGGCGTCCACCGCTGCTGGCTTGGTACATAGCGCATTGGCTGGCGTCGTTTATGGCAGCGCTGACATCCAATGCCGTCTATTTTTTTGCCGGCTATGAACTCCGTCAGCCCGCCGAAGTACAGCTTGGTATGGCCGCCGCCGGCGGCCTGGTTTATACCATCGGCGCACTGTATGGCGGGCGCATGGTGGATCAACTCGGCCAACGCCGACTGGGAACTTACATGGCCCTGATATGTATTCTGGTCTGCGCGTTTGGGGCCGTCGCAGTGGCTCATCGCAGTCTGTGGGGCGTGTTTATTTTTTTACTGCTGCTGAATTTCTTTACCGCCCCACTTTGGCCGGCCATCGAATCCGCCCTGACATGCGTGCCGGGTAAATTGCGA
>JAJYGE010000468.1 GCA_021785155.1 Planctomycetota bacterium | reverse complement strand
GGCTCCCATGCACACATGGAAGCCCGATGCTTATGGTGAAGCGCCGGGTGTGGTAGGCGCTTTATTGGCTGGCGGCTTAACGAGTTGTGCCTTTCTTGCAATTTTACGGGTGGATCGCGTCTGTATGGCCGGAGGCTTGCAGGCCTATACGAGTCACTTGTTTATTGCAATGGGGTTGCTTTCCATGGCAGTGGCGGCGGTATTTATGCTGGGCCAGAAAGATATTAAACGCATGTTGGCATATTCAAGTGTGGAGCAGATGGGAATTCTGGCGCTGGGCGCGGGCATCGGTGGCCCGGCACTTTATGGTGCGCTTTTGCAGATGATTAACAATGGTCTGACCAAAGGCATGTTGTTTCTCTCCGCGGGCAATATTCACCGGTCTTATGGCAGCAAAAGCACCGATGACGTTCACGGAGCGATGCGGCGGCTACCCCTGTCCGGCACTATTTTCATGCTCGGCTTTCTGGCCATTACCGGATCGCCGCCATTTGGGCCGTTTGTCAGCGTGTTTACTATTTTGAACGCCGCCTTTTCGAGACATTTCTTTTTTATCGGCGCGATATTTCTTTTACTGCTGCTGATTGTATTTATCGGCATGGGCCGCACGGTATTGATCGTGGTACTCGGTAGGCCGCTGCCGCGAAAGCATCGTAACAATGTATACCGTGATGGTCTGCTGACGGGCTTGCCGCTGATATTGTCTTTTCTTCTCGTATTGATGCTGGGTGTGCATATTCCGCCGTTCCTGACCCACATGCTGCATCAGGCGCAGAAATTTATGGAGGTGCGGCCGTGACCACAATAGCTCCATCGCAAAATATGCTTTTGGCGGAAATGTCCAACGGGCAGACATTGGCCCGATCCGCGATACCTCATCTGCCATCGCCGCAGTTTCAACGTGCGATTCTGGATGCCGTGCAAGGCCGCCAGAGAGTCTCCGCACTTTTTGGTTCCATTGATCCCGTGGATAAGTCCAAGGTGACCCTCTATGTGGTGCTTGCTGATGATCGCCGTAGCCGATTGCATGTTGCCTGCACCAGCGTATCGGTCGATGGCTTTCCTTCGTTAACGCCCCAGTGCCCGCAGGTGCATCTCTTTGAGCGTGAAATTGCCGAACAATTGGGTGTCGAGCCGCAGGAACATCCATGGCTCAAGCCGGTACGCTTCCACCGCAGTTATCGCGCCGGGGCCGATGTGTGGAATCGCGGTGCCGCGGATGTCGTGCAGGCGGGAGTCATGGATTTTTATCAGATCACCGGTGGGCAGGTACACGAAGTCGCCGTTGGGCCGATTCACGCCGGTATTATTGAGCCGGGACACTTCCGTTTTCAATGTGATGGCGAAACGATACTGCATCTGGAAATTGCTCTGGGATATCAGCATCGTGGCGTAGAAAGATCAATGCAAGGCGGCCCGGATAAGCGATCTTTACATTACGCCGAAACGCTTGCCGGAGATACCACCATCGGTCACGGTTGCGCCTACACGCAAATGATGGAATCGCTCGGCAACTGCCAGATCAGCCCGCGCGCCGCCGCCATTCGCGGCATTGCCATGGAGCTTGAACGCCTGGCTAACCACGTTGGTGATCTCGGTGCTTTATCCGGGGATGTCGGTTTTCTTCCCACCGCTTCATTCTGTGGACGCATCCGGGGCGACTTTCTAAATATGACCGCAGCGCTTTGCGGCAACCGATTTGGTCGTGGATTGCTGAGGATCGGCGGGGTCGGGTTTGACGTCGATGCGGCGCTTGCCGAAGATTTGCTGAAGCGACTTGATGTGGCCGAGCGTGAATCCCGCGCGGCAATTAACTTGTTATGGGAAACGTCATCGGTGATGGCGCGGTTTGAAAGCATTGGCATTGTCTCCAAAGAAACCGCAATGGAACTCGGCATGGTTGGCTTGGCGGCCCGGGCCTGCGGACTGGACCTGGATTCGCGACGGGATCATCCCTCGGGTATTTATCAGTTCAGTCATATTCCTGTGTCCACCTGGCGGGGCGGTGATGTCTTTGCCCGGGCGTATGTGCGTTGGCTGGAGATTCAACGGTCCATTCAGTTTGTTCGGGATCAACTTAGATTATTGCCAACCGGGGAACTGCAAGTGAAAGTTTCCGCACTGCAGCCCAATGCTCTGGCCGTCACCATTCAGGAGGCATGGCGCGGCGAGCTGTGCCACATTGCCCTGACTGATGCGCATGGCCGTTTTGAACGCTACAAAGTTGTGGATCCATCGTTTCATAATTGGCTGGCCGTAGCGATGGCCGTGCGGGGAAAACAGATTTCTGATTTTCCTCTGTGCAACAAAAGTTTCAGTCTCTCTTATTGCGGGCATGATCTGTAGGGCGCAACAGTTACAGGAATGGAATGTTATGATTAAGTCGATTATCACGCGTGTCCAACAGGGGCATCGGACCATTGCCTATCCGGCCGGTCCGGCACCGGCGCTTCCGGGACGTTTTCGTGGTCGTCCTTTATTTGACACCGCCAAATGCCCCGATACGTGCCGACAATGTGCCGACGCCTGCCCCACGCAGGCGATTGCCATTGCTGATGGCAAAATAAAACTGGATCTGGGCCGGTGTCTTTTCTGTACCGATTGCGCAGATGCCTGTCCGGAAAAAGCGATTTCCTATTCAACCGATTACCGCCTGACCGTGCGGCAGGCCTCGGATCTTATTGTCGATTCCGACCAGGAACTGAAATTGGCCGCTGCGCTGGACGGAAAATTGCGAAAACTCTATGGCCGCAGCCTGCAACTGCGGCAAGTCTGTGCCGGCGGCTGCAACGGCTGCGAATCCGATGTCAATGTGCTGGGCACCATCGGCTGGGATTTATCCCGCTTCGGAATTTCGTTTGTCGCCTCGCCTCGCCACGCCGACGGTCTTTTGATCACCGGGCCGGTAACGGAAAATATGAAACAAGCCCTGAAAATAGCATATGACGCCCTGCCGAATCCAAAAATTGTCATCGCCGTAGGCGCATGCGCATTATCCGGCGGCCCCTACATCAACCACGCCGAAGTCAACAACGGCGCAGCCAGTGTGGTCCCCATCGACCTCTTCATCCCCGGCTGCCCACCGCATCCGATGACTATTCTGGATGGCCTGCTGAGATTGCTGGGAAAAATAGAGACTGCGGAGGAAAAAAGTGGATAAAATGGCATCCGGCTATTTGGCCGCAGACGCCCAATTGCCACCATCGACGACAATGTTTGCGGCCATGTCCCGGCGCAGGGTCAATCCGCCCACGCCCGGAGGCACTCCCAGGCTCTTCACTTGGAAACCCCTGCCACCGGTGGTAACGGCATACTGAAATGGTTCACCGCTGAAAGCGTCCTTGGGCGCATATTTAAGATCGGTCGGCACAAGATCGGAGAGTGTTGCGGGATATTTCCCGCGTACCTTTTTGAACTTTGCCAATGCAGCGGCAACTTCGGTCAGGCACCGCATTACATTTACGCCCCGGCGATAACACGCAATGTGGGTTGCGTCCGGATTGGCCAGTACAACGGCAACACTTGCCGGATTTAATATTACACTCGCTGGGGAAGCGTACTCTTTGATGACCATCTTGAGTTGCTTCATCCGCCGGCATTCCTTCAGAAAACCCGGCAATTTGCTCGCGGCAACTTCCGCATCGAAAATCTGGTGTTCTTCCCGCATCATCCCCGCGTAATCTATAGGCCAGATCGCGTTCACAACTTCCTTTTCGCTTTCCAACATTCGGTTAATTTTGAGAATCTTCAGTCCATTCTCGTCAAGCATCATGATCATGCTCAAGCCGGCGTAACGCTGATCATTTAAGGCCTCCGCGAGAGATGGTAAGGATGGAAGTGTTTCAATCGAATTCAATAAAGCACCCAGTTGCTTCGCGGAAAGTTCATCCGAATTGGCCGCCGCCTGATCCATGCGCATCGCAACGGACTCGAATCGAATCCCCAGCAGGTATGAAACCACATCTGGAGATTGCGCCACCAGAATCGCCAAGCGGTTGATTCGGTTCGCCCAACGTACTGCACCCTCCGCATCACCCTGTCCCAGCAGCATCATCCCGCGCATGGCCGCAACCTGTACCAAAAAGCTCAAGGGACGCAGCAACGGTACGCGGGCATGGATTAACCCCCGATCCGGACTTTCCAGCGGCACATAATACCGTGGCCGCTTTACAGCGCTGGCAAAAAGCGCCAACGGTTCTCGATTCGCTTGCATCCATTGCGCCAACACCGGATATCTGGTTGCTGTCCACGGATGGCTGCGGAGATTCAGTTCCAAGCGCCATCGGCTGTATCGGTTGGGATTTTCCGGAAGCGGATGTTTCCGCAACCAGCCGGCAAGCGGGATTAGCCGGCTCGCATTAGTCTCGAATGGCTGCATGTCCAATTGCCACAAAATGTCTTTGTCATACCACACCTCCGCTGGGAAAAGCTTCGGCCCCACGGCCTTGATCAACAATACCGCAGCATCATTTTTGCTCGTCACACCCCTGTGGGCCAGTTGGTTCAGCGCCCTGACATAATTAATCCCGCCGTCCTTTGAAACTGGCCCCATAAGCCGTGTAGTATCGTAGCTCACCGGTACGAACCGCCACACATGAACCCATATCTGGTCCACAGCGATCGGCACACTCGTCGCGAGGACAACCACTAAAAGCGGCCGCCATCGCTTGGCGAGGGCATGTTGTGAACGTCGTGTGGACATGGAATTAAGGCTATCGGTAGATGTTTGGCCGGTCAACCATGATTCATGGGCGTTTGGCCACTCGGCATCGGTTGCGCCGAGTTCGCAGGCCCGTAGTATTGCCGCAACTCGGTGGCGATAAAACCTAGCTGACTTAACGCTATCCGTGTTGTGGAAACAATCGAATGGGCCCTTCCATCCTCGGTGATCAGAAGGATTTTTCGGTGCTCCCGGTTGGTGCGCACTTGCGAGGCTACAATGTGGACGGAAAAGGTGCTAATACGATCCCTGCTCCACTTCTGGGCGCTGTAAAAAATGCCAAATCTCTTTTTTACCCACAGATAATCCGGCGTGGCGATCAGCGCGACGGAACGGAAGCTGCCACTGACGACCAGTAGCAGCAGCAACCCGAAGAACACCAGCGTCC
>JAJYGE010000379.1 GCA_021785155.1 Planctomycetota bacterium | reverse complement strand
CATTGTGTTCCCCATGCAGTCAGTCCGCGCAGATTTTTATAATGCCTGAAGAACATGACTCCGCCGTACAATTGTTTTCCCGAAAGGTTTTTAAGATTGTAATTGTCAATTATATCCGCCACCACACCGGATGGATCCGTGGGCGGAAATGGAAATTTTGAAAACATCTCCGTGCGAATTAAAATTCGCCGCGAGGCGGTAAACGTATTACCGGCCTGTTGAATTATCACCCCCACGCGGTAGATACCAGGCGCAAGAAATTCGTGATCAACCCGCAGGCCCCGCGCGGTTTGGCCATCGGAAAACTTCCATTCCACCCGCGGCGCAAAACTCGCCGGCACGCGCACGGCAAAGGTATAACGCTGCAAATAATTGTCAGGCGGAATAAATATCTGCGATTGCGGTTTAATTGAGAAATCAGCGGCGTAAGCGCCACCCATTTTTTTCAATCGTCCCGCGATGGCCTTGTTGGCGGGCGCAAAAGCGGCGATTGGAACAGGTGCATATCGGACGGATCCGGGCGGCTTCCAATCCACCGATATGCCGGCCAATCCCCAGAGATGAAGTTGTCCCGCCGTCATGGAATACCATCCGGGTTTGAGGTAAATGCGGCGCTTAAATCGCACCCGCCCCATCAAACCGCTCGGATGTATCTTGGAAAGCAGTATTTTCCCATCCAAAGTTAAGAATCCCACATTGCCGACGTCAAAGGCGAACGTATATTCCCCGGCGCTGGTGATCCGCAACTGTGCGCGGTACAGCATCATGTCCCGCCGATTCCAGCCGGTCGGGTCATAACCCATAAATATTTCCGGTACAAACATGGATGAAAATGGCTTGGAATGCTCGAAGAGGCGACGCATCTGATGCCAATTTTTTCGGGGGCCGCGGGCCAGTGGATAAACCTGCAAAAATACCCCCCGATCTATCTTTAACGACGGTGGTGGTGCCCCCGGATGCGGATTGCCCCACCATACAAAATATCGGCCAGCCGACGGTTCTTCAAAAGCCAAGCGAACCAGATCATCCTTGGCGGACACACGCAGCAGCCGCATCGGCAATATCGTGCCCGACACGGTGGTGACGCGCAAATCGCGGCCATCCGGCAGACGGGCGGAGTTGGTGTAGAATTGTGCCCACGCCAGATTCCGGCCCGCCGCGGATGTCGGAATCGCATTGACGCGCAGGGTCCGCCGATAGGTCCACCCGGAACCCAGCGTGGCGGCCCGGCACAGCCCCGACACCCCCACAAAACCCACGATCACCAGGCCCAAAATACAACATCTAAAATACCGCAAAGGCACACTCCATTTTTTTAGTATCAGCCGTTCATGCACCGCAATGATCAACCATAAACTCCGTGAGCCTTCAGTCGGCCAACCGATAGCACCATGAGTATAACGTATCCGGAATCATCCCGCTTTTACAACACATTGCCCTTCCGCGAGCCGTGTTCCACGGTGATATACCTTCAATGGGATGCGGCGATGACATCATCGATGACATCCTGCCGGGTATATATATCGCGAAGTATTCCGGGCGTATGCGGATGGCGCGGCGAAAGTATTGCCAGATACGGTATCGCCCGACCGCCCAGTTTAAGCCATAACGCTTTTGGCACCGGCTGATCAATATCCGCGCTCAACAACACCGCCCGCAACCGGCCAAATACCTGCCGCACCGGTTTGGAATCCAGAACGGTGGCTTTTACAAACCGACAATTAATGCACCACGGCGCTGTAAAATCCACCACGACGGGATGGCCTGAAGCTAACGCGGATTTCATACGGGAGAGGTTAAAGTTCTGCCAATCATTGACTTGGAAAGTTTCGCGCCCCGCCGCAGGTGCCTCGGTTACGCGTGCGCCGCGCGTAACCGGAATCCCGCCGCTCCACGCCAGATACAACGCACCCGCCAGAACTCCTCCGGCCAACAAACCCAAACGAATTCCCCATATCTCACGGGGCCGCATATTAATATCCGGCAGCCTTCCCCAGCCCCAGCACACAATTGCCACAATCACCGCCAGAACAAATCCCACCACAATCTGCCCGCGATTTTCCGTACTTAAAAGCAGATACACCGCCACTGCCACCATTACCAGCCCCAGAGCCTCTCTTACAATTTCTGACCAGCGCCCCGCCCGTGGCACACGATTTAACCAGGCGGGAAATGCAGCCAGGAGCACATAAGGCCAGGCCATGCCCACGCCAATTAAAATAAAAAACAGGACAATGATGGCCGTGGGTTGAACCAAGGCCCACGTCAGCATAACCCCTAAAAATGGCGCGCTACACGGCGTGGCCAAGAGCGTTGCCAGCATACCCATGCCATAGGCACCCACCAACCCGCCTCGATTCTTATCCGCCGCGTACAGGGCATTGGGAGGTTGAATCGTCCATACACCCAACATGGATAATGCCAGGGCCAGAACTATTAAAGCCATCGCAATTAGAAACGCTGGATGCTGATATTGCATGCCATAGGTCAATACCTGACCGGTCAGCGCCCGATACAGTCCCATGATCAATGCCAGAATTAGAAATAGTGTGATAATTCCGCTGGAAAATACCAGCGCATGGAGGATGGCCATTCTGCGAGAGCCATGGGCTTGCTCAACCATGGCCATGACTTTCAGCGGTATGACCGGCAGCACGCATGGCATGATATTAAGAATCAGTCCGCCCAACAGTGCAAACAAAACCAGCCGCCACAGTGGCTCATGCACCTGCGTAATGCGATACGACTGCGCATTAATTTCCGTAATTTCTGAAGTGACTATGGAATTACCACCGGCTGAGATCGGTGTGCCGGACGCGCGGCTTACGCCCGCGGATTCGATGTCGGCGACGTGGGCCGCTTTGGCCGGTACCACCGCATTACCCATGAGTTTAAGAAGTGCCGACATCTTGAGCGTCTGTGGAGGCAGACACGATTGCGCATTGCAGGCTTGAAACGTAAAAGCGGCATGAACAGGGGTCGGACCATCCGGTGCATTGGCTGATACATGAAATGGCACGGTAATAACAAAATGTCCTTCGTAAACGGATAGTTTCCCCTGACTGGTGATTTGTGGCGACGCGGCTATCAATTTTGCGGGCGGAAAAAGCACTTTTCCAAAACGCAGTCCTTTTACCGGAGTAATGGTCACTTCGGCAGGAACGAGAAACTTGTCCAGCGGATGGTGGCTTTGTAAATGGTATTCCGGTTTTACCACTACGGAAATAAGCAGCGATCCATGTCCGGACGAAACCAGCACCTTGGGTGAACTTTTTAATTGTGCCCGCACCACCTCCGGCGACGCCATGTCAAAGCCCACAACCTGCGATTGCGCCGGCTGAATCATAAGTCCGCACATTACCAGTGCCGCCGCTGCGAGCGTGCCAGACATTTCAATTCGTTTCCAGCCGGGGCGACACTGGCGGGGACGTTCCCCTTTCTTAAACATTTCCGCCAAATGGCAAGTGATCTGCGCCGCAAAATTTCGGACATCTAAAATGTTCATGAAACCTCTCATTAAAGCACGGACATTTCCGATCCGCCAAAAGCGCATCCCGGTAACGGCCAGGATGTGACTATTACCAGAACCGGCTCCGATTAATTATACGGCTCACAGCCCCTTACGGAACAACTGAACCGCTAAATCAGGCTTGATGGGTGAGTGGCAATATTTTCGGGCGGGTGCGGCGGCGGCTGTTGCCGCAGAGCAGGGATCAGGAGAGAGTTGAGCAGTAGAGTCCCGGCGCGGAGCCTGTTGATTTAGTCGCCGAGACTGTGGAATCCAATATGACCCCGGATGCCGTGTCAGGTAAAAACAAAAACTGTTCCGATCACACCGGGTTCTTATTTTTTTTCAAAAGCGGCAAAAGTTAACCTTCCCCACCGTTTTTTCATGTATCTGTGCCCGGTAGAAGCCTTTGGCACGCGTGCCAGGGCTTATTCCAAAGCCACACCCCCTTTCCGGGCCGAGATTGCCCGAAGCACTTTCATATAGCGTACAAGTTTTGCCAGATTGAATGCCGTCACCGCCCATCGCCACTCAGTACGCACCTTGGTGATCCCGCGTAGCAGGAACTGACGGAGTTGCATCACATGCTTAATAATACCGAAGGGCGATTCCGCCACCGCCATGCGACGCCGGTAGGCCTCTTGTCCCGCCGGAGTCTGAATTCGGGCGGCGGCACGTTCTCTTACGGCATCATATTCATCACGGTAAATCCGGCGTTCTCTCTGATCCTTCCGCAGGCATTGGGCCGCCAGCGGACAACCTTGGCAGTTGTTACACTGATACACCCGATAGATTCCCTTGCCGTTATCACGTTGGTAGGCCCGAGTTCCACTGAAGCTTAAGCTCTTCCCCATGGGACAATAATAGGTATCGTTTGCTTCCCGATAAATGAACGCCGCCTTATCCAAAAGTTTGGATTGTGGATTGATTGGCAATTCCAAGCGTTTGGCCTCTTCGACTACTACTGTGGCATCGGATCGGATTGCCGGGTTGTTTCCAAATTCCTGCCGGGCCGGGATCAACGCTTCGACCCCACGATCTTCCAAGCCTGAGAGATTCGTACCATTATGGAAGCCGCTATCCGCCAAAGCCTGCTTCGGCTTTTCGCCGAATTGCTCTTCAATACGATCGATGGCTGGTATCAGGGCCGCTTCCTCATGATTGCCTACCACAACATCGACATCCACAATAAAACCACCCTTCGTTTCCGTGGTGGCCATGGGCGTGTAATTCGGTGCATATCCACCCTGTTTATTGGGTAGTACCCGTGCATCGGGATCGGCTAACGGGATCTGCGGCCCCTTGGCCGATACATCCTTACGCGATCCCCGCTTTGCCTGCATCTCATCGAGCTGGGCCTTGGCCTCCTGGAGCCTGGCCTTCCGCTGTTTGGCGTTACGTAAGTTCACCGGGAGCTTGCCCGATGTGGCCTGGGTACCAAATAACTGCTGATCCCTCCGGTCTTCTTCCTCCGCCGATTTCAGTAATTCTGTGATCTGCTGGTCAACTTGGGCTTCCAGTTCTTTGAGCTTCCCCTGCCGGGCGGTGTTATACCGGCCATTATTGGCTAGCACCCGCGTTCCGTCCGAACAGACCTGATTCAGACACGCCACCCCCATACCCCGTGCC
>JAJYGE010000400.1 GCA_021785155.1 Planctomycetota bacterium | reverse complement strand
CAGAAATAAAGCGCCCGGTTATGTTAATTGTCCGTGATGGGTGGGGTGAAAATCCGCATCCGGAAATGGATGCTTTTAATGCAATCAAGCTCGCCAAGCACCCGGTTGATGACCGCCTGATGCGGGGTTGTCCCAATGTGCTGATTCATACCAGCGGTGAATGGGTCGGGTTACCGGAGGGGGTCATGGGCAACAGCGAAGTGGGCCACCAGAATATTGGCGCGGGGCGAATTGTGGATCAGGAAACCATGCGCATTACCCGGCGGATTCGTGATGGCAGCTTTTTTGAAAATGCCACGCTTAACGCCGCCATTGCTTTCGCCCAGGCGAATCATGGCCGATTGCACGTCATGGGCTTGTGTTCCGATGGCCGGGTGCATAGTGATCAGGAACATGCGTATGCCATTTTGGAATTAGCCAAACGGAAAAACTTTCCCGCCGATGGCGTATTGATTCATGCCATTACCGATGGCCGGGATACAGCCCCACAGGGTGGAAAACGGTATCTGACCGCGTTGGAGGCCAAAGCGAAGGAAATTGGTGTGGGCAAAATCGCGACCGTCGTGGGGCGATATTATGCCATGGACCGCGACAACCGGTGGGATCGCGTGGAAAAGGCGTATAACCTGCTGGCGCTGGGTGAGGGAGCCGCATTTCCCAGTGCGATTGCCGCGGTTGAACATTATTATGCCAATGCCACCGAGCCATCGCGTGGCGGAGATGAATTTGTTGTGCCCAGTGTGATTGCCGGTATTGACGGCAAAATTAAAAATGGCGATGCGGTTATTTTCTTTAATTACCGTGGTGATCGTCCGCGCGAAATCACCAAAGCGTTTATGTATGATGACAATCGCTTCAAACAGGAAAAAAATGGGGGCTTTATCCGTAAAAGCCGACCAACGAATATTTATTTTGCCACCATGACCGCATACGAAGAAGGTTTACCGGTGCATCCGATTTTTGCCAAGCCGGAAAAGATGAAGGAAATCCTCGGAATGTACATCGCGGAAAACGCATTAAGCCAGTTTCGGTCCGCGGAAACGGAAAAATTTCCACATGTCACCTTTTTCTTCAATGATTATCGCGAGCCCCCCTTTGACCATGAAGATCGCAAAATGGCCGAAAGCCCCAAGGTTACAACGTACGATCAGCAGCCTGAAATGAGCGCGGCACAAGTGACAGATATTGTGCTGGCGTCGCTGGAAAAAGGCGATGAGGATTTTTACGTCGTGAATTTTGCCAATGGCGATATGGTGGGACATACGGGCAACTTACCGGCAGCCATCAAGGCGGTGGAAACGGTGGATGCGTGCGTTGGCAGACTGCTGGAGAAACTTCAAGCCATGGGCGGCGCCGCCATTGTTACCGCCGACCACGGCAACTGCGAACAAATGTGGGATCCAATCCACAATTGCCCGCATACCAGCCACACCACTTATGATGTGCGATTGATTCTGGTTGATGACCGGTTCAAAGGCAAAGTTTTACGTACCGGCGGATGTCTGGCGGATGTGGCCCCGACACTTTTGAAAGTCATGGGCCTGCCACAACCGGCGGAAATGACCGGGAAATCACTGCTGTAGATTCCCCTCTTGTTGAACCATTGCTGTAAATCCACTAGTGTACTTCTAAGGTCGCACTGGCGCGGCCAGTGAAATTGTCTCAAGGGAGTACGCAATGGCGGATACTGCCGCGATATCTTGGCTTTTGGAAGTGGCCGTGGCCTCTTTTGCCGGGGGCGTTTTAGGATCGATCAGCGGTCTGGGCGGCGGCATTGTCATTGTGCCGGTGCTGACGATATTTCTGCACATGCCCATTGAACAGGCCATCGGCGCGAGCATTGTTTCGGTTATAGCCGTTTCCAGCGGAGCGGGATCGGTTTATGTGCGCGATCATATTACCAATGTGCGCGTGGCAATGTTTCTGGAACTTTCCACCGCCAGTGGGGCCATTCTCGGTGCCGCCGTGCTGGCCAAGTTTTTAAATGCCCAGACGTTATCGATACTCTTTGGATTGGCGCTGTTGTTTTCGCTGGTGCCAATTCTGTTGAACATTGGCGAAGAATTACCGAAAAATGTCAGCAACGACCGGCTGGCTAATTTTCTTCGGCTGCAGGGATCTTATTTTGACAAACGCCTGGGCAAAGAGATTTTTTACAATGCCGCCAACGTGCCGCCGGCCATGGGTGTGATGTTTATTGCGGGGATTATGGCGGGCATACTGGGCATTGGCGCCGGTGTGCTGAAAGTACTGGCACAGGAAGTGGCGATGCACCTGCCGACAAAAGTGTCCACGGCCACCAGCAATTTTATGATCGGCGTAACGGCGGCGGCGGCGGCGGGCGTGTATTTGCACCGCGGCCTGGTGTTGCCCTATCTGGTGGTGCCGGTGGCCACATCCGTGGTGATTGGCGCATTATTGGGCACGAAAATAATGGAAAAAATGTCCAATTCGCACATCCGTAAGGTTTTCGCGATTTTACTGGGCATTGTCGGCGCGGAAATGCTTTTGCGCGGATGCGGCATAAACTTTTAATGCCCCGGGCTTACGATTCCGGAGCCAAGATCTGAGGATGAATCCGAAATGAATACTGTAAATTCTCCATCACCCGTTGACCCGCTGCCGCCGGGTGGCAATCCACCCCATGCACCGGCAAAAGACGAATTTATTATTCAGGATGCAGCCGCCTGGGTATTGCGTGTTGGTGTGATACTTAGCGTTGCGGTGATGATCCTGGGCTTGACGATCAGCTTTATTCATGCGCCGCCTACGGTAAAGCAAATGCGGCATGTGGTCTTCACCACCAATCCGATGCTGATGTATCAGGGCGTTATTCATGGTCGGGGCAAAAGCATTATCGATCTTGGACTGCTGCTGCTGGTATTAACACCCATTACCCGCGTTGCGGTATCCGTGGTGCTTTTTGCGGTTGTGGATCATGATTGGTTTTATACCTGGGTTACGCTGGCGGTGCTGCTGCTGACGCTGATTTCACTGCTGTTTTTGCATTAAATGGTTTTTTACCAGGCGCTGCCGCGGGAGCTGCTCACAAGGCGGCGCGGGAACCCTGCATCAACTTTTTGCGGCCCGTGCGTATCATTTTTTCCATTTTCTTCAGCGGTTTCCAGATACGATTCCGATGTTGATAACGGGAGAGCAAACGCTGATGTTGCGACGCACCGGCGATCAGGCAGCGGTGAATGTCCGCATAGCGGCGCGAGATCAGTGACCACTGATGTGAAAAGGCGGGGGCAGCGAGTTGATCATGGGCTGCCATGCGTACACATTCATACAGATCAAAAAAAATACTCGGATCAGCAAAGGTGGCCCGCAATTGCTGCAGGCTATAACTGCTGCCGCGCAGATTTTCAGACAGAAAATTCTCCGCAAAATCTTCAATGTTCCGCTTTTGCTGCGGACCGGCGGGCAAATCCAACGCATTGGCCATGCGGAGCAACTGGATTGAAGCCTGTCCGAAAAGTTCATCGTAATCAACAAATACCGAATTGCTCTGCAAGGTTTCGGAAACCGCGCTGTACATATTTTCCAGCCACAAAACAAATCCGGATTCTCTATCCGCCAGGCCGCAGCGATCCAGTGATTCGGCAATGCTAAGCGGATTTCTTACAGAAATAACATAGCTCGGCTGCACGTTTAGTCGCTGAAAAATGATTTTCCATATCGGCAGCAGGCGACCAATATGCGGGTCTTTCAGGCCCCACAGGGCGTAATGGTTAAATTGTTTGTGCAGATACGCAGTGGTTTTAGCGATGAGATTTTCGCACTGCGGATGATCTAAAATGCTCTGGCAGTTCACACCGCCGGTCTGGTGCGAGGCGCCAATGAGATCGAGAAACTGCTGATTGAGCCGCCAAATTCGCTGGTCTTCCCAGTAGCCGCGCGGGTTGAAAATATTGGCGGGTAACAGATTGTTTCCCAGCGGCACGCCCAGGGCGTGAACCGCACGGGCGATGGTACTTGTGCCGCTACGCTGCATTCCCAGTACCACAATAACGCGATTGGCTGTCGGCATACTTGCCTTCTCCCGAAAAACCTTCAACAACTCAAATCCAACCCCCATTGCAATGATGACCGTCATCACTGAACATATTGTATTGTCGATGAAACGCTGTTGAAAGCTTTTTTGTCAGCTTTCCAAAATCGCCATCGGCAACATGACCACAATTGCCGCATCAATTGCATGCAGGCAATCACCGCACCTGATCAGGGCGCTATGCAATGTTAAACACGTTGGAGAGGTGAAAGTTGCACCATTGGCAAGATTATCCCGCGGATACCACACCCATGGAACCGGGCTTACCCGCTCCAGGCATTAATTCGGGGCGGCCAATGGCGCGGTAAATCAGGCCCGCCGCCAGAACTTTGGTACTGCCGAGACAATTGCGGCCATCGAACACGTATTTGCCACGCATCAGCGAGGCAATATGTGGCCAATCCTGCGTGATAAATACCGACCAGTCCGTAATCACAGCAATGGCATCGGCACCACGCGTGCAGTCATCAACACTGTTGGTCCATGTTACTTTATCGCCAAGCATTCGCCTGGCGTTTTCCATGGCCTGCGGATCATACACCCGGACTTTTATCCCGGCGGTTAGCAGCGCGTGAATGACCTCCATGCTGGGGGCTTCGCGCATATCATCGGTATCAGCCTTAAACGCCAGGCCCCATACCGCAACCTGCGGGTCTGTCACACCGGAAAGCGATTGAATAACGCGTGTGGCAAAGGCTTTTTTTTGCCGCGTGTTGGCTTTTTCAACGCCGCTTAACAGGTGCGGCTCAAGCCCGAATTCCTGCATTTGATGCACCAGAGCGGCAACATCCTTGGGAAAGCATGATCCGCCATAACCCACGCCGGCTTTTAGAAATGAAGGCCCGATTCGCTTGTCTGTTCCAATTCCCACGCGCACCGATTCAATATCCGCACCGATGGCCAAGGCCAGTTGAGATAGCTCATTAATAAAGCTGATGCGAACCGCCAGCATGGCGTTGGAAGCGAACTTGGTGAGTTCGGCACTTTGCCGACTCATGGAGAAAATCGCATAGCCGCGATCAATTAATGGCTGATAAATTTCCCGCAGCACCTCCATGCCGGCATTGGAGTTGGCCCCAAAAACAATCCGGTCCGGCTGCATGAAGTCCTGAATGGCTGTGCCTTCCCGCAAAAATTCCGGGTTGTTG
>JAJYGE010000543.1 GCA_021785155.1 Planctomycetota bacterium | reverse complement strand
CAATATCCGTACCGGGGATTTTCTGGCCAAAAATCCCCCTAGCATAGGCTTCTTCCAAAGCCTTTTCCAGAATTTTGGCCTGCAGGTGGTATTCACCACGTATGTAGATATAACTGGTTGTAATACGGTTGGCGAACGCCGCAATGGCGATGCCTTCCAGGAGAATATGCGGATCATAATCTGTGAGGTAGCGGTCTTTGAATGTGCCGGGTTCCGATTCATCAAAATTAACCGCCAGATACCGCGGGTGGAGGTCCTTGGGTAAAAACTTCCACTTGGAACCGCAGGGAAATCCCGCACCGCCGCGCCCACGCAAACTGGAATCGATGACCAGTTGGATGATCTGATCGGGTGTCATGCTTTGGGCTTTACGGAGCGATTCATAGCCTCCAGTGGAAATATATTCTTCTATGTTGATGAGTTTACGCTTCGCGGGATCATCCGGAATACGCTTGAGTAAAACTGGGCCGGCAAACGCCATAATTAAACCTTTCAATCAACATTCGATCAGCTTTCTGATCGCTTTTAACGCTCTTGCACCAACAAATCAGTGCCCCGCCCCGGCAGGATGATCCGGCAATGTCCGCAAGTGTGCGGCAAACTCATCCGGCTTAATGCAGCCGTGCAGGTCTTCATTTACCAGAGCACATGGGGCCTGCTCACAAGCACCCAGGCATTCAACTTCAAAAACGGTGAATTTATCATCGTCCGTGGTTTCACCGGGCTCAATACCAAATACGTCCCGAATTTTATTGAGCACCGCCTGATGCCCGCAGAGTTCGCAGGAAATTGAGCGGCAAACATTGACCACATATTTTCCGGATGGCTGAAGTCTGAATTCTTCGTAAAACGTCACCGCATCCTGTACTTCCGCGCGGGATATGCCCAGAAATCCCGCCGCTTCATCTATCGCCTGCGGCGCTATGTAGCCGTAGGTGTGCATGATGGTATGAAACAGTGGCAGCAATGCCGCCTGCTTACGCGGATAGCGCGGAAAATATTTCTGTTCAATATGTGATTTAATCTCAGCCGTGAGGTAAGGCCCACTGCGCGTGGGTTGGTACTGCTTCAGGCGGTCTTCAACAATCCAGGCCATAACATTCCTTGCGTTTAACGATCCAATTCCGCGGCGATGATATTCAATGATCCCAAAACCGCCACCACATCTGAAATCGTGTGCCCTTCCATCATTTTGGGTAACACACTCAAATGGATGAAGGATGGCGGACGGCACCGTGCCCGCCACGGATTTTTGCCGCCGTCGCTGACAATATAAAATCCCTGCTCCCCGTTGGCGGTTTCGCTGCAACCGTAAACCTCACCGATCGGTGGCTTGAAGCCACGATTGGTCATTACCAATTCAAAGTGCTGAATAAGTCCTTCAATGGAACCATAAACTTCCGATTTCGGCGGCAAAATATCTTTGCCCTCCGGGCTGACGTTTATTGAACCGCCGGGAATATCATCGATGAGTTGCCGGATGATTTCGATGGATTGCTTCATTTCTTCAAGGCGCACGAGATACCGCGCCAGCACATCACCGGTTTTCATGATGGGCACTTTAAATTTTACCGCGGGCGTGCCTTTGCCGTCCCAGTTATCCTGAAAACAGAAATAGGGATCATCTTTGCGGACATCCCGCATAACGCCGCTGGCTCTGGCCAGAGGCCCGCTTAAACTCCAATTGATGGCCTCTTCACGGGAAATGGTGCCGATGCCCTGTGTACGGTCAATGAAGATGCGCAGACGATTAAGAAGTTTCTCGACATCATCAATGGCCCGCGGCAGGGATTCATTAATAAACGCTTTAACCAGCGGACGAAACACATTGTCATCCGCATCCTTCATCACGCCGCCCACGCGGTTCCAACTGGTATGAAACCGTGATCCGGTCACATATTCCATAATGTCGTAAACCCGTTCGCGTTCGTTAAATCCGAACAGAAACGCGGTGAATCCGCCGAGGTCCAAAGCGGCAGCGCCCACGCAAAGCAGATGGCTTTGAATGCGAGCCAGTTCACCGAGAATGGTGCGATAGACTTTGCAGCGGGGTGTTGGATCTACGCCAAAGAGCATCTCCACCGCACGAATCCATGCCATTTCATTGCCCATGGGGGCCAGATAATCCATACGATTAACGATGGTAATGTACTGATTGAAGTCCAGCACTTCGGCATTTTTTTCAAAACCGCTGTGCAGATAACCGATAATCGGAACAACTTTAACCACCCGCTCGCCATCGATTTCCATCACCAGACGAATGACCGTGTGGGTAGCCGGGTGCTGCGGACCAAAATTGAGCGTCCAAAGGTTCGAATTATCCGAAAGTTGAGGGGTTGTCATGGGGTCATCCATCAGCATGGAGACTCCCTTTTCCATTGTGTATGGCATGTCCAGAACTCCAGCACGGCATTGGCCCCGCGAGCACCAGCGGCTCTGCAAGGCCCGGGTGGCCTGCAACAGGCACTTCACCCCTGACTTACTACCTTGTGATGTTATTCACAAACCCCGCCTTGAGCAAGCGAAGCAGGGTAAAATGAAAACCTTCGCCTACGTTCACCGGCTGGATTATCCTTTATTCCAGTATCTGGCACCGTATACCGCGTGTTCGCCGAGTTCTTCTTCTATGCGCAGAAGCTGGTTATATTTGGCAACACGATCCGAGCGGGCCGGGGCACCGGTTTTGATCTGACCGCAATTGGTCGCTACGGCAATATCGGCGATGGTGGAATCTTCGGTTTCGCCGCTACGGTGACTCAACACGGCGCTGTAGCCGTTACGCATGGCCAGATCCACGGCTTCAAGGGTTTCGGTCAATGTGCCGATCTGATTGACCTTCACCAGAATGCTGTTGCCGACACCAAGTTCAATACCCTTTTTGAGGAATTTCGGATTGGTGACAAAAATATCATCGCCGACAAGTTGGATTTTCTTTCCGAGTTTATCGGTAAGCGTTTTCCAGCCATCCCAATCGCCTTCGGCCAAACCATCTTCCAGCGAACGAATCGGGTATTTGTCCGCCCAGCGGGACCAGATACCGATCATATCATCGGCAGACATGTAGTTATTTGGATCGCTCTTGAAAAGTTTGTATTTCTTCTTGCTGTGATCCCACAATTCGCTGGCCGCGGGATCCAACGCGATAAACACGTCCTTGCCAAGTTTATAGCCGGAAGCTTTAACCGCCTCAGCAATAACTTCCAGCGCTTCATCATTGGATTTCAGGCTGGGAGCAAATCCGCCTTCATCGCCAACTGCCGTACTGAGGCCCTTTTTGTGCAGAACTTTCTTCAAGGTATGATAAATTTCAGTTCCCATTCGCAGTGCATGGGCGAAATTTTTGGCCCCCCACGGCTGAATCATAAATTCCTGAAAATCGACATTGTTGTCGGCATGTTTGCCGCCATTGAGAATGTTCATCATCGGCACAGGCAACACATTGGCGAAAGTGCCGCCGATGTACCGATACAGCGGCAGGCCGCTGGCGGCAGCACCGGCTTTGGCCACAGCGAGTGACACGCCGAGAATGGCATTTGCTCCGAGAGTCGCCTTGGTGGGTGTACCGTCGAGTTCGATCATCAGGCGGTCAATGTGTTCCTGATCGCGTGGATCGAGATCAATAAGTTCTGACGCAATTTTGGTATTCACATTTTCAACGGCCTTGGAAGTACCTTTACCGCCATAGCGTTTGGCATCGCCGTCCCGCAATTCCACCGCTTCATTTTCACCGGTTGACGCGCCGCTGGGCACAGCCGCCCGGCCAAGGGTGCCATCATTCAAAATCACATCAACTTCAA
This sequence comes from Planctomycetota bacterium, assembly GCA_021785155.1. The sequence continues at coordinate 1,409 of JAJYGE010000543.1, read as the reverse complement.
CGGTGGGATTGCCGCGGGAATCAAGAATTTCACGGGCGTGGACATGTTCAATACACAGGTTCATCATAAGCTCCAATTCACAGTCAAACTCAATCCGGCGGCCATACAGCCCAAACCGGGAAACCGATAAATTAGCATACTTTTAGATTTTTAGCCAAGGGTGTCTCTGAGCAATTCAGAAAAACGGTTCGCAACATCCATGCGGCAGGGATCAATTAATTTTCTATAATTCAGATATTACCGGCGGGAGGAAAGCACAATAACCACCTGTCGAATCTGTTGCACATCCGTGCGCGGTGTAATTTCCAGGCTCCAGCGCAGGCTGGTGCGGGCAGATTGATGCACGGATTTAATAACACCAATAACCGCCCCGGCGACCGCCTGGGGCCATTCGTTGTCATTAAGCTGCACCAGATCACCCGGTTTCGGGGCCATGGCATGAATGGATTGATCCAATTCACACCGCATGCGGCCCGGACCGGCACCTTCAATAAGTGCCTGTGGGGCAATGCTGACCAAACCAGCGCGTACCGGGCGGCTGATGGCGGCGATTTCTTTCATCATCGGATCGGTCAGCAAACGCACCGTACAGGTTTCCGGGCCGACATGCGACACGCGGCCAATGACTGCTCGATTGGCTAACACCGCATCTCCAGGGCGAATTTGTTTGTCATCGCGCCAGCCCTGGTCCAGCGTACATTCATCACCGGTGCCGGTGGAAAATCCGTCAATACTGGCGGCTCTTAATCGCTGCACGGAAAGTCTGGGGAAGTTCTGATGAATCACGCGGGTTTCGCGCAGGAGTTTTTCGAGATCACTGATTCGTGTGACCAGCATGGCAATTTCATTTTGATAACGAACGCGCAGGGATTTTACCCGACTGCTGGAATTTTGATGCGGATGCAGAAATCGATTGATTCCGGTTTGCAGACCGGTAAAAACCGAGGAGAACGGGGCGACAAAAGTTCTAACGGCATCAGAGGCGGCGCCGCGCGGGCGATTAACCACTTGCGGGTGCCGCGCACCGACCACCACGGTAGCCAGCGCCGCGAAGTTAAGAATCCAGAACCACTTTCGCGGAGTCATTTTCATCATGCCTTCCTCCGGAAAGCATACGGCAACTGTCGGCTGTTTAAAAAATCAGACAGCCTTACGGACTGCCGCCGTGCGCGGCAAAGGGGGCAGATCACATTTCGTCGGTGTCTGATTCCAAGGCTTCCTTGAGCTCTTCCAGGTTTTCCAGCAGTACGTTGGTACCGCGGGCCACGCAGGTCAGCGGATCTTCCGCCAGCCTCACCGGCAGGCCGGTGGCCTGTGAAATTACCTTGTCGATCCCTCGCAGCAGGCTGCCGCCACCGGCCATGGTAATTCCGGTCTCCACCAGATCGGCGGCTAATTCCGGCTCAGCG
>JAJYGE010000213.1 GCA_021785155.1 Planctomycetota bacterium | reverse complement strand
GGAGGTACCAAATCCCTGAGTTCCCCATAAGTTTATGGTACAGACTTTTACCCCTGGTTCAGCGCCAGAGCCTTTTTTAGTGCCAAAGTGCGAAGGTTGGGCTAATTTCGGTGGATCTGCATGAACTGGTCCCCCTCCGCCCGCCAATGACGGATACAGCGTCAGCCGGTTACCGGCGCTTCAGGACGATGAGATCAAGGGCATCAGCGGTGAAGCTGGATGATAGCTTGAAGCTGCCGCCACTGAGGGTTGCAGCCTCCACCAATTCCAGATTTCGAGAATGATCAAGGCGGTAGCGCTTCATGGAAAATGAATGACGGTTCCAAGGCAGGTGATTTACCAGAAGGTGATAGCCGGCGACGGACCTGCCTTGAGCAGGCATCACATAATTGCTGATCAAGATATGGACTGTCATGTCATCCTGGGAACGTCCCGCCATCGCAGTGAAACCATGGGTGCCTCCGCCTTCGACCGCGAGCCGTCGTGGAGTTGTCAGCATCTGATCCATAGCAAAGAATGTAAAAGCGGGCTTGAATGGCCTGGCGTGCAAATCGAACAATCCCATCCAGGCTGCGTCGCCACGGTAAAAATGGGTCTGATCAATCGGCGCATCCTGAAAGCAATTCACAGCTGCGCCGACGTAAGCTGCATTACGATTGCTCTGCAGCACCGTACTTTCTTTTTTTGAAAAGTCTGCACTCAAATTCCATTCGGAAAGAATGCTCCGGGCCTTGGAAAATCCCCGGGCATCAAGAATTCGGCGAATGGTTCTTGCGTGTTGGCCGCCGGCATAGGGATCTGGTGTATATGTATGCCATGAGAAAAAATCGAGTGGCAGGTGGTGCTTGGCGCAGTAATCAATGAAACCTTCAAGATAAGGCCCGGATTGGGCAGGATTTGCAAGCCCGACTCCGCCTACGCAGAGTGTGGAATCCAACGATTTTAACGCGAGCGCCGTTTTCTTATATAGCGAATAAAACTCCGCAGGAGTGCCGGACCAGAACAGCCCGTCTGGTTCATTCCAGAATTCCCAATAACGAATATTGTGGTGATATCCGTCTGCCCAACCGTGGTTAAAGTGCATGGCGACATGCTTCACCACGGCGGCGTATTTATCAAAATCAGGGGGTGGATTGTTATTGGCGCCCCAACTGCGGCCTATTCGATAATACACCTCCGCGCCGCAGCCGCCGATGGAAGCGAGTATCCTTTCGGTCGGGCCGAAGTTATAGCTTTCAGCCTTTTCCGGATCGGCATTCCAGTCCGGGAAAATAATGCTCTTGTTGCCCGCCTCCACGACGCCGGCCCGTTGCGTCGGATCAGGAATCAACGCTGCCAGATAAGGGTTTTTAAATTCAAATTTCGAATCAATATCGGTGGGGCCCATGCAATCGTGAGTGCGAATCTGATTGGGACGTAACTCTCGATATTGATGTGTCAGGTTGGGAAGATCTGCCATAATCGGTGCCGGCGGGCCGTTGACGCCCTGCATGTCGCGCAGCTTGCCGATCACTTTTCCAGCATCCACCTGCAGTTGCTGAAATCCTGCCGAAGCGTGCATCGCAGCGGCAGAAGACGAACGCACAAAAGCAGATGGCATGGCCACGGTGCCGGCCAGCACACCGGCGGCTTTTAATAGTTCACGTCTGGATGCCATTGAAGCGGAGGAACAAAGTCGTTGGAACGAGCGCATAAATTGCTCCGAAGCGATACGGTCTTCGTAACCGTTCACGGCCTTTCCGGCCTGTCAAGCTCACAATGAGCCTGACCTTGGACAAAGTATACCCCCCCCAGAAGAAAAGCAAATAAATTTCCACCGTAAAGTTCAGGGTAAAATTTGAGCGTTGCACACAATCCGTCCGATAAAACAATCGGATCAAAGGATTGGTCGAAACAGCATGGAGGCACCTACCGAACAAGCCTATCAGCAGCGTATTACCGAACTGGAAGCTCTGGTCGTCGATCTGAGGTCGCAATTGGCTCAGCGCGATGCCACTATTGCAGCGTTGCAACAGTCCCGATGCGTCGGGACCGCACTTTCCGAACAGGTGGCTGCGTTGTTGGCCCAAGTGGCCCGGCTGTCGAAAAACTCCTCGAATTCTTCCAGACCTCCATCCAGTGATATTGTCAAGCCGCCACCACCTCCCCTGCCGCCGGGGGAAAAGCGTTCCATCGGTGGCCAGAAGGGCCACCCGCGCCACGAACGTGAGCCTTTCACTCCCGCACAGATTGACCGGGTGGTGGATTACCGAATGGACCGCTGCCCGGATTGCGGCGGCCGAGTGCGACCGCTGAAGCAGCCACCACGTAAACTTCAATCCCGATGGCCATCGGGAGAAATACCGGAGATCCCTGTGGAGGTGGTGGAACATCGCAGCCATGCGTGTTTCTGTCGGCACTGTCAAAAGACCTACTATGCACCGCTGCCAAAGGACGTTCAAAAGAGCGGCTTGGTAGGCCCACGACTTACGGCGTGGGTGGCGTACCTCAAGGGGTCCTGCCATTGTTCCTTCTCCACGATCCGTAAGTTCTGCCGCGATGTATTGCAGTTGCCGATCTCGCGGGGACAACTGGCCAAGGTGATCCAGAAGGTCAGCACGGCGATGGCGGAGTCGCATGGGGCCTTGCAGAAAATGCTTCCGGGGCAGGATATCCTGAACGTGGACGAAAGTGGGCACAAGGAAAACGGGCATCGTCTCTGGACGTGGGGCTTTCGGGCCGCATCGTTGACATGCTTCAAGATCGAACCTTCACGGGGCTCCCAAGTCCTCCGGGCCATGTTGGGCGATGATTTTGCCGGCACGGTGGGCTGCGATTACTTCTCGGCCTATCACAAATACAGGAAAGATTCCGGCGTATCCATGCAATTCTGCCTGGCACATTTAATCCGGGATGTAAAATTCCTGGCCACGCTGCCGGAGGCGGCCATCGTGGCCTACGGCCAGCGGTTGCTGGAGGAACTGCGGAATCTGTTCCATGTTATCCATCAACAGAAGGCGTTGGATGCACCGGTATTACGACAAGCCTTGGAAAAGGCCCGCGATGATCTGGTGGTTGCGGGCATGAACGCTCCGGAACACAAACCGGCCCAGAATATGGCGGAACGCTTCCGTCAAAATGGGGAATCATACTTTCGCTTTATCACCACACCAGACGTTGAGCCAACCAATAATCTCGCGGAACAGGCGATCCGTTTTGTGGTCTTGGATCGCCATGTCACGCAGGGCACACGCAGCGAACGCGGGCGGCAATGGTGCGAGCGCATCTGGTCGGCTATTGCCACCTGCACTCAGCAACAACGTAGCGTCTTTGAGTTCCTATACCAGACCGTCAACAATCACTTCGCGGGAAAACCCACCCCCTCGCTTCTTCCATCAGGCCCGTGAACGGTTCTTTCTCCTTAAGTAAACCGTATTGGCCTTAGCACGCATGGATCGCGTCTCATTTGCGCTGGCCGCGTATGTGAAAAGCCGCAGCGCTTTTCCCGCCCGCCTGTCGCAGTTGGCCCCGAACTATCTCCCCACCATTCCGCTTGATCCCTTCACCGATATGCCATTCAGATACGCCGCCAGTCCGACCGGCTGCACACTTTCCAGTCCCGGCGAATTTTCGCCCGAATTAGTCCCCGGATCGCAACTTCCGCGTGGCCGACCCATTATCGTCCAACTATCCCTGCCACCGGGAAAGTTCAGTCCATGATGAAAGATCTCGCGTAACCATACTTAAATTCACCCAGCCGGAATTTCTTGATCGCAATAACTTGATTTTGCCATAGCGGTGTGAGGGTGCAGGTGACAGTGGGAAAATATGGCACCGCCGGAAGCAACTGCCGCTGCTTCCGGACGGCCCGTTGTTCTGACAATCCTGAAGTGCGACTTTAGAATTACGGCTCTTCGGGCAAACGAGTGGGTGAAAAAGCATGTTTTTTGCCATGACGCATAGATATATATGATTATGATGTGTGGCGGACTGTGGGGTAGACAGCTTCCAGCCCGTCGAAGCTCGAACCGAAGGGTGGGTTGAGTTTTGAGTGGGATAGGCGAGAGGCGCAGGGGTTTTACCAATGAACTTCTTGGTATCGAGTGCGAGATTTGCCGGATTTTTCTTGACTTGTGTCTCCACCCGGATATAACCTTAATTTCCATGAACCGATCATCATACGGAATCACGCGGCTGGAATTGATTGTGGTGGTCGTGGCGGCTGGGCTGCTCACTTGCCTGATCCCTTTCCTGGCGCGACCGATGGAACTTTCCAACCGCGCCGTTTGTTCCGCGGACATCCGTGGCATTATCCAATCCATGATCATTTATGCCGAGAGCAACAATGGCCGCCTTCCGTGCACGCCAGGACCGGATGGAACTACTTACAGTAATGCGCCGCAGGCTCCTATGAATATGCCCGCCGTTCCCACCACCAAAGCCGTTATTTCCGCATGGTTCGGCAACAGCAAAACGCCGCATGGCTCTGATTTAGGTAACCCGCTGGCATGCTTATGGTTGCTGGTACTTGACGGACAGAATGTTCCGAAAAGTTTTATCTGTCCATCAGACCCGATTGCGACCACGCCATCGGAGGAATATAAATCAACGGCAACGGATAACGCCCCTCTGTTTCAGCCGAACTTTGGCATGATGAAAGATGACAAAACGCCGAATTCTGATGGCCAGGGCGAAAGCTATTCCATCGCCTATCCCTGGCGGCCCGCTTCTATCGGTAAATTAGCACAAGTCGGCAGTTGGTGGACGAATAACTTTAGCTGGAATGTCGCGTTGGTCAGCGATATGGCTCCGGCGGATATTGCGGGGATTGGCCGGGATAATCGCATCACGACAACGTTACCAGGGGATAACACTTTCGGCAGTTATATTTATAATTCCATGAATCACCGGGGCAAAGGACAGAATGTCGGGTTCGGGGATGATCATGTTTCATGGAATACCAACCCGTATTGCGGCGTCCACCACGACAATATTTTCACGTATTATCGTCATGCGTACAGAGGCCATGGCGATTCCGCGGCTGCTCCGCAGGCGGGCTTAAGCGTATTGGGCAATGCCGCCCCGGTGCCGACAATCCTCAGTTCCAAGCCTGATTATGACATTTGCATGGTTCCGGTGCGCAATGGCCGTCAGTACGGCAAAAAAATGCGGAGGTGGTGAAGATGGACGCATCGCAACCCATCAACCCGAACAGCGTTCCAAGAAAGCGATGGGCCATTGTC
>JAJYGE010000582.1 GCA_021785155.1 Planctomycetota bacterium | reverse complement strand
GCGGCAGCTTTCCAGAAACTGAAAAAATATTTCAGATCAATGGCTTCTCACCATTGGGGCCTGGCTACAACACGCTGGTGGGCGGTATGTTGCTTAAACCATGGAATCAACGCAAGAAAACCCAAATGGAATTAGCCAAGCCATTCCAGCAGAAACTATCTAAAATTGCGGGTTTACAAACTATCGGCTTTTCATTGCCGGCCATCCCGGGGGCCGCATTTGGGCTTCCAATTCAGTTTGTTCTGACCTCGACGCGAAGTTATCAGGACTTGGATGCGGCGGCCAACAAGCTCATAGCCGCTGCCTACAAAAGCGGAAAGTTCCTGGTGTTACAGAAAGATCTTCGCTATGACAGTCCGCAGGTGGAGTTGCGGATCAAACATAATCTAGTCGCGGCGTTAGGACTCAATGGTAGTGATCTGGCCACTGACCTGGAACCGCTCCTGGGCGGAAATTATGTCAATCGTTTTGATCTGCAAGGCCGTACATACAAAGTCATTCCACAGTTAAAGGATCATTTAAGAGCCACCGCGGATATGCTAAAACGCATCTATATCCGCACCGCCGCTGGCAGCATGATCCCGCTTTCCACGGTCGTAACCATCAAGCATGTCGTGGAACCCGAATTCCTGCCGCAGTTTCAGCAGCTTAATTCGGTGACAATATCCGCTGTGGCGGCCCCCGGAACCACGATGGGCAACGCACTTAATTTTTTGCATAGTGAAGGAAAAAAACTTCTTCCCACAGGATATAGTTTCAATTATGCCGCGCAATCCCGGCAGTTTGAGCAGCAGGGAAATGCAATCTATATCACTTTTGCATTAGCCATTATCCTCATATTCCTGCTTATGGCAGCCCAGTTTGAAAGCTTCCGCGATCCGCTTATCGTAATGTTTACCGTGCCGATGTCGGTTTTCGGTGCGGCGCTGTTCATGTTTATCGGCGTGGCAACGTTGAATATTTACACGGAAGTCGGCTTGATTACGCTGATCGGTTTGATTACCAAACAAGGTATTCTGATCGTGGAGTTCGCCAATAAACTTCAGGAAAACGAAGGGATGAATCTTTCCGAAGCCATTATACACGCCTCCGCCGTGCGGCTGCGGCCCATTCTCATGACCACCGGCGCGATGGTGCTGGGCGTCGTGCCGCTGTTGATAGCAACTGGGGCCGGTGCGGTAAGCCGGTTTGATATGGGCATGATGATCGCCGCAGGATTGTCCATTGGTTGTTTATTTTCGCTTTATGTCATCCCTGTGGTCTACACCTTTATCGCCAGCCGCAAGGAGAAAATTGAACCGACAGCGGAGGAATCGCATCCCGGTGCCGCACATTAACCGCTGATGCTCGAATATCAGCGGATATTATGCTTCTTCGGATAGTCAACTGTGTGAAATCCGTTATGGCTTATGCTTCATAATCTGTGATTTCCAGCTTATCAGGAATTGTTAATTGCGCCTCCGCCAACGGTGGAACCTTGCCCGTAAGCTTGTAAGCATTGGCGCCATTGTATCTGTTGGCATGGCCGCATCATCGGCGCTTAATTGCTCAGCCAGTGGCGCGCGTGCCGCCGCGCTTCCACTCGCCAATGCCGCAGTCGGAAATCCGCGGCGCGAAAGCCCGAGGTCTTCTGTTTTCGATATATTGGAGCCGGATGAGCACACTTTTCCGATATCAGGTTCTCGCGTTGAACTCATCCGAATATCTCCTGCTGCGTTGCTTCCGCAGTACCAACTGCGGTATAAACTTAATATGTGTTATTTAATCTGGAGTTGCGAATATGTCCAATCTCGGCCGGTTTGATGATTGTTTATACGCTGTTGTTTCCACTGTTGGTGGTGAATGCGGGCTTCTGTGGTGCGATAGTGGCAAGGAAATACCACAATTGTTGCGTGTGTATCCCGCGTGTCCGGATCGTAAATTGCTGCTGCGGGCCGTTCAAAAAGAATATCCCCGCTCTATATTGTTTGACGGTGCTTTGCCAAAATGGCTGCAACCGGCAAGTCGTTTTCTTGTGGCCTATTATGCCGGTGACAAACGCAAAACCAAACAGATACAGCCGGACTGGCAGTGGTTAAAGCAGTATCTCTTTTGGCGGGGACAGACTGAGTTTACACGCAATGTCCTGGCCGCCACGTTTAAAATTAAGTCCGGAACCACGTTGTCTTACGGTGAACTGGCGCGGAATATCAATCGACCTCGTGCCGCTCGTGCCGTTGGCGGAGCCTTGGCCCGCAACCCCTGGCCCGTACTTATTCCATGCCACCGGGTTATCGGTTCTGATGGATCAATGACCGGTTTTTCGGGCCATGGTGCCATTGCTACAAAAAAACTCATGTTGGCTATTGAGCAATAGCGCATTGTGATATTTGGTGGTAGCGAAACAACATGCTCTGCCCACAGGGGGCAAAATGCCGCCAATGGCCATATTAGAAAATATCACCGAACTCCGGAGCCTTGCGGTTGCCGGAAATGGTACTGTTCAGGTTCGCCGGTGCCGCAATCAGACCTTGCTGCCATATCGGCAGTGCTATCCCCAGGCTGGCAGCAACCATATTGCGGAAAACGCCATTTTTAAAGTCTTTTTGTACTGGTACGGCATTTGTTATCTGCGCCATGGGATCCTTCATTCAGGCCCCCCAGAGGAGTTTGTATGCGATTGGATAAATTTACCGTCAAGGCTCAAGAAGCACTGGCCAATGCCCAAAGCCTGGCCGCTGAAAAACAACATAGCGAGGTTACGGCGCTGCACCTGCTTTCAGCACTGCTGGCAGATAGGGATGGTATTATTCGCCCGCTGCTGGCCCGGCTGGGCGTGGATGCCGGGCAATTGGAAGCGGCGGTCGATGGGCAACTTCAACGCCTTCCCAGTGTATCAGGTGGCGCGCAGTTGGGTATGGCTCGCGATGTCAGTGAAGTTCTGGCAGCCGCCCAAAAGGAAGCGGATCGGTTAAAGGATGAATATCTTTCCACCGAACATTTATTGCTGGGGTTAATCGCTTCTGGATCCCCGGCGAAAACCGCGCTGACCTCGTTGGGTGTCAATAAGAATGCCATTCTCTCCGCACTTAAAGACATTCGTGGAAATTCCCGCGTGACAGATCAGAATCCCGAAGATAAATATCAGGCCCTGCAAAAATATGGCCGTGACCTCGTGGAATCCGCCCGGCAGGGCAAACTGGATCCCGTCATTGGTCGCGATGAAGAAATACGCCGCTGTATGCAGGTGCTCAGTCGCCGCAGTAAAAACAATCCTGTGCTTATTGGGGAGCCGGGAGTTGGTAAAACCGCGATTGTGGAAGGTTTGGCGCAGCGCATTTTGGCCGGTGATGTGCCAGAGGGACTGAAGAATAAAAAACTTATTGCCTTGGATATGGGGGCCTTGGTGGCCGGTGCCAAATTCCGCGGTGAATTTGAGGATCGCCTGAAAGCGGTCCTCAAAGATGTGGAGCAAGCCGCCGGGGGCGTGATTCTATTTATTGACGAACTGCACAACGTGGTAGGAGCGGGCAGAGCCGAAGGAAGCATGGACGCCTCCAATTTACTCAAACCGGCCTTGGCGCGGGGCGAATTGCGGTGCATCGGTGCTACCACCCTTGATGAATACCGCAAATACATCGAAAAAGATCCCGCCCTGGAGCGGCGATTCCAGCCGGTAATGGTGCCGCAGCCGTCGGTGGAGGACACGATCGCGATTTTGCGTGGCCTTAAAGAGCGTTATGAAACGCATCACGGCGTGCGCATTCAGGATTCCGCGCTCGTGGCCGCCGCCACCTTAAGCAATCGCTATATCACCGAACGCTTTCTGCCGGACAAGGCCATTGATCTCGTCGATGAGGCCGCCAGCCGATTACGCATTGAAAATGATTCCATGCCCGCGGCGTTGGATGATGTCCGGCGCCGAATCATGCAGTTGGAAGTGGAACGCGAAGCGCTAAAAAAAGAAAAGGACGACGCATCACGCCAGCAATTGGAAAAGAATCAAAAACTTCTCGCGGATCTTAACGAACGAAATTCCGAACTCACCGCCAAGTGGGAGCGTGAATCCGGCGTGTTACGTGGCATCAAGGCCATCCGGGAAAAAATTCAGCAGGCCCAAACGCAGTTGGAAGAAGCGCAACGGCAGGGAAAATTAGAAGAGGCCGCCCGCCTTCGTTATGGTGAACTGCGGCAACTGGAATCGGATTTACAATCCCGGCAGAAACAACTGGATGAAATTCTTAAATCTGGTCAATCCATGGTACGTGAGGAAGTCACACCGGAGGAAATTGCCCACGTTGTCGCCAAATGGACGGGCATCCCCGTAACCAAAATGCTGGAAGGGGACAAACAACGCCTGAAACACATGGAAGATTTTTTGCGCCGCCGGGTGATTGGACAGGATGAGGCCGTAAAGGCCGTCAGCAACGCGGTGCGGCGCAGCCGGGCGGGACTCGGTGATCCGCAGCGGCCCCTCGGCAGTTTCATGTTTTTAGGCCCAACCGGTGTGGGCAAAACGGAATTGTGCAAGGCCCTGGCGGAATTTCTGTTTGATACCGAAGAATCCATGATACGCATTGATATGTCTGAGTTCATGGAGCAGCACAGCGTGGCCCGGCTCATCGGCGCTCCGCCGGGATACGTGGGCTATGAAGAGGGGGGTGTTTTGACCGAATCTGTCCGCCGCCGCCCGTACAGCGTGATTTTATTTGATGAAATTGAAAAAGCTCATCGTGATGTATTTAACGTACTTTTGCAGGTGCTTGATGACGGACGACTTACCGATGGGCAGGGGCGTACGGTGGATTTCAAAAATACGCTTATTGTCATGACCAGCAATCTGGGATCCCAGATGATCCAGGAAATTACCGCCAAAAAGGGTGCCGACTGGGAAATTGAAGCCGGCGTGCGGGATGTGCTCAAGCAGCATTTCCGCCCGGAATTTCTCAACCGCGTGGATGAAGTTGTGATTTTCCATACCCTGCAAAAAGAGCAGTTGGCTCAAATCGTCGGCATTCAATTGCAACATCTGGAACGGCGGCTGACGGAACGCGACCACAGTCTGGTGGTCAGCGACAAAGCTCGCCACGAGCTTGGCGAACAGGGGTATGATGTGACTTATGGCGCGCGTCCGCTCAAGCGGCTGATTCAGCAGCAGATTGAAAATCCCTTGGCGGAGAAATTGCTTAATGGCGAATTCCCGGAAGGTAGTTCCATCCGCATCGATGCCGACCGCCATGGCCGCTTCATC
>JAJYGE010000462.1 GCA_021785155.1 Planctomycetota bacterium | reverse complement strand
CCCCGCCGACATTCATGTTTTTCGCCCATGATGACACCACCGTCAATCATCAGAATGAGAAACGCTTTTATGCCGCGCTCAAACGCAATGGCGTCCCGGCGAAACTCGTTGAATTTAAGCACGGCGGCCATGGCTTCGGGCTGGGATTGAAGGGAACTGATTCCACCCAATGGCCCAAAGACTGCGCGAAGTGGATGCGGGCCATGGGCTTGTTGCGTGGCGGGCACATGCACCGGTGAGACATTGTTGAAATCACGGTTGCTCATCGCCCAAAGGTTGTTCCGCGCCACGGCCAGAGCCTGATCCCGTGGCCCCTCATTCGGCTGATTGGTCACGATATACTGACTCGGCCCCCGGTGGCGAAATGTCATGTCAGGATATATTTTGGCGCACTTCCATGGAAAGCATTTGCCTTATGGAGCCGGGCTGATTATATAAGGCGGCCATGCTGATCGCCGGAATTGATGAAGCTGGGTATGGACCTCTGTTAGGTCCCTTGGTGGTTTCGGCGGCGGCATTTCGGTTTCCTGAGCCGCTGGATATAACGGACATTACTCCCGCACAGAAATTATGGACCAGGCTTGCCGCCGCGGTAGTCTCCAAACCGTCGGTTAAATCGGGCAAATTAATGATCGCCGACAGCAAGGTCGTGCATCGCTTATCCGAGGGTGATAGACATCTGGAACGTGCGGTGCTGGCCATGCAGCGACTGATTCCGGGTGCCGGGGATCGGCCCGAATATTGGAATGATTTGCTGGCGCGATTATCCATTTCCCGGGCCGGCACGCCCGAACCATCGGCGGCACTGCCCTGGAAGAGCAATTTAGCCATACCTGCTTTCAGCGAAAACGGCACGATTACGATTGCCGCCAATATGCTGCAAGGCGCCATACGCAGCGGTAATACGCCACCGGCGGGTTTATGGGCGCGGGTGCTGGATGTCCCGGAATATAACCGCATGGTATCCGCCACCAATAACAAAGCGTCTGTTCTCACCAGCATCACGATGATGCATGCGCGGAATCTGCATGATCGATTTCATGAATCGGATTTGCTGCTCTTTGTGGATAAGCAGGGAGGTCGTGACAACTACACCCGCCTGCTGATTAACACTTTTCCCAATCTGACACTCAAGGTGCTGGTGGAATCAACGGAAGAAAGCCGCTATTTAATTACCACAGCGCGTGGACAAACGCTCATTATTTTCCGCGAAAAGGCGGAGCAGCATTGCCTGGCCACCGCCTTGGCCAGCATGATATGCAAATATCTGCGGGAATTGTATATGACCATGTTTAATCAATGGTGGGGGCGGCAGATTCCGGATCTCAAAGCGACCGCCGGTTATTACACCGACGCCATGCGCTGGCTGGCCCAGGCCGAACCGCACTTTTCTCGCTTGGGGATCGCACGGGAAACCATTGTCCGGATTAAATAAGTGTGCCTCGCCACAGCTTTTAATTGTACTGCTTGCGGCAATCACCACGGATCACACCGACGACACGGATACGCCCGGAGGAGCCACCGCGAAAATCCATATTATTCGTGAACGCCGCGGGGTAATTGCATGTGCTCAACACGTTGAGTAAAACTACTCAAGGTATTGAGTAAATGATTTATGGACTATATTCGTCCCCATGCTGATATTCTTCGCCGCCGCCTGACCGAGCCGCGCCGGTTTATTCAGGTTATTACCGGCCCGCGGCAGGTTGGCAAAACCACGCTGGTACAGCAGATCATTGATCGCTCCGGACTGCCCGCCCATTTTGCCAATGCCGATGAGCCAACCCTGCGGGGCGTAAGGTCACAGCCATTGTAGTTAAGAGCGGACGCGCCCCAACTGCACCGCCGGGCATGGCCGCATTCAGTAAAGCGTTTAAGCCAACGAAGAAGCTGCTTGTCGACGGCGACGGTATTACCGTCGAGGAGTTTTTGTCCAAATCGGCGCGGCACTGGATTTAGCGCCATCGCGGCGCGGGGTGATTTCGCAACCGACTGATGACGACGTGATGCGGCTTTGCTATACGACATGCTGGCATTGGCCGCCGGAATTGCACGGTTTCTGATCTTACAACGCCATCTGGCCGGCCCGCGATAATCTGGATCGGGAGATTACCGCATTTGTATCGTGCAATTCATGCGGTACAATCCATCTCTTGATTATTCCGGGAGCGGCGCAACATTATGGCAATTGTGGGACATGGCGTGGATGTCGTGGAAATTGAGCGCATAAAAGACATGGTTCAACGCCATGGGGAGCACTTCCTGCACCGCTGCTTTACCACGGGAGAAGCTGATTATTGTCGCGAACACCATGATTCCGCCATCCATTTCGCCGGGCGCTTTGCCGCCAAAGAAGCCATTGTAAAAGCGCTGGGCACAGGGTTTCGCGGGCGCATCGCCTGGACGGACATGGAAATATTGCCCGACTCCAAGGGTAAACCCGTTTTGCGCCTTACCGGCCACACCGCCACGCTGTCGGAGCAGGCCGGCATTACCGCCTGGCATATCTCCATCTCCCACACTGCGCATACCGCCTTCGCCAGCGCTATCGCGGAGAGCAAATCGTATCCGGCGGCGAAATGACACTTCGACTTATCTCGTGGAACGACCAATTTAACCCGGATTTTTGTAACCGTTTACAGGCGTCCGATGATCCCCTGGTTTTTTATGGTGCATCCCGGGCGGGGTCTTTTGATTGAAGCAAAAATCTCGCTTGCAACTGGCCTTGGCGCTTTAAAAATTGGGGTGGAGTCGCACAAAACTGTGTTAAATCGACAGGATTCGCGCCGGGATTGTCTGCCACAGTCGTGACTGCGGGTAGGAAAACCTGCGCCAGATGCGATCGGTCGCCTGCCCAGGCACGGTTACGGATTTTCATACGCATTTATGGTGCTGCACAAATTCATCTATGACGTTGGCAACAAGTTCGGGCTGCTCCAGGGCGGCCAGATGGCCTGCCGCCGGGATTCGCACCAGTTCCGGCGCTGGCCGAAGTGTACACTGTTCCACCATCGCCCGCATGACCGCGGGCGGTGTAATTTGATCCTCTGCCCCAACGACAAACAGCATGGGAATCGTCAACTTCGGCAGCAAATCGCTTTGATCGGCGCGTTTCGCCATTGCCTGCTGCAATCCAATAACACCATTGGCGCTTTGGCGCGTAATCATTACCGCCACCTGCGAACGTAGCGCCTCGGGTGCTGACGCAGAAAGTAATCGTCCCGCCATGCTCTGCGCCAACGGGGCAATTCCTTCCAACTTAACCTTCGCTATGACATTCTTGCGATTGGCAATCATTTCCGGAGGATCGGCGGCGGCATGGGTATCGAGAAATATCGCCGCACGAACCGCTGCCGGATGGCGGCGCAAAAGCGCCAGAAGAATGTATCCACCAATGGAACAGCCTCCGACAATCGCCGTTCCGGCCGGCTGTTCGAGAATCAAAGCATGTATATCATCCGCCAGACCCTCAATTGAACAAGTATCAACCGGCCAAGCGAAGCGACTGCCGAATCCCGGCAGATCCGGCGTATGTACGGTATGGCCGACCGAGCGCAGGCGTTCCGTCACGGGTGTCCACATCGTGGCATCCAGCGGAAACGCATGAATCAAAATAATAGGATATTTTTGTTTCATTGCATCCATGTTACATTACAGGATACCGCAAAGCGCGGGAAAGCCCATAGTTTGGACGTTATGACCGGCAGTTCAGTACATTTTGACAATCGCACCAGGCCCCTTGCAGATGGGTCGCCGCACCTTGCGCCCACCACGTTGCCGGCGCGTTCTTGCCGCGTCGGGCCTTATACCCTCACCATTCCCGCCATGCAGGCCGGTCTGGCGGGATATAGTGATATGGCCATGCGCGTGGTGGCTCGCCGCCGTGGATGCCCCTATGCCGTAACCGAGGCCCTGTTGGATCGGGTAATTCTTACCGGCGGGCGCGGGCGAGAAAAACGATCAATATTATGTGATGCCGATCATCCTGTAGCCGGACAGATTATGGGTAGTGAAGCTGATGAAATGGCGGCGGCGGCCAAGGTTCTGCTGGCCGCGGGCTTTGATGTTATTGACTTGAATTTTGCCTGTCCGGTGAAAAAAGTAATGGGGCGTTGCCGTGGTGGGTATCTGTTAAGCGATCCGGATGAGGCGCGCAAGATCATGCGGGCGGTTCGTGCCGTGGTCCCGGGGCCGCTGACCATAAAATTGCGGCGCGCCTTGGATGCCACCGCCGAAGCGGCGGAAAATTTTGACCGCATATTCACCGAAGCGATCCATCTGGGCTTTGCCGCCGTAGCCGTGCATGGCCGAACGGTGGAACAGAAATATACCGGAACCGCGGACTGGGATTTTCTGCGTCATCTTAAGGCTCGCTATCCGACTATGACCCTATTTGGCAGTGGTGATGTATTTACCGCCGAAGATGCGTTACGAATGTACACCCATACCGGTATTGATGGCGTGTGGATTGCCCGCGGAGCCATCGGCAATCCCTGGATTTTCCGTGAATTCGCCGCTCTGATTGCCGGTCGGCCCGCGCCGGAACCCCCCGGCATATTTGAACAGCGCGCCGGTCTGCTGGAACATTTCACCTTGGCGGTGGAAATATATGGAGAACAGCAAGCTTCCCGGCAGATGCGGAAAATCGGAATAAAATATTCCCGGCTGCATCCGCAAGGAGCGGATGTCTGGCGGGCCTTTATCGCTGTGACATCGCACGCTGACTGGAACGCCGTTATGGATCGCTTTTACAGCACCGATGGTCCTGGCCGCAAGCCCGAAAGTGTCCCCGACGCCCAGGATTTATATAAAGACACTTCCTGCTTTTCAACTGCGGAGAGTAGCGCGTGTTAGCATCCCTTCAGGCCTCCGTGCAAGCGCATCCGCCGCAGCGGATGCTGATTATCAAACCCAGCGCTCTGGGCGATGTCGCCACAACGTTACCGCTGCTGTGCGATCTCAAGGCCTTATTTCCCGAAAGCCGCATTGACTGGTTGCTTGACCCGACACTGGCGGATCTGGTGCGCGGGCATGATGCGCTGCATGAATTGATTTATTTTGACCGCAAGAAAATCGGAGGCTGGCTCACCCATGGAACCTCGCGCTCCAATCTGCGCGCGTTAATACAGACGCTCAAGCAAAACCAGTACGATATTGTCTTTGATGCGCAGGGATTGCTGCGCAGCTCATGGTTGGCGAAAGCCTCCGGAGCTAAAGTGCGAGTTGGATTCG
>JAJYGE010000103.1 GCA_021785155.1 Planctomycetota bacterium | reverse complement strand
TTTGCGCGGATCAATAAAATCCAAAATGTTCCGCCCGGAATTTTTATCCACCAGCCGTTCACGGCGTACCGCTACCGTGACAACCTGCGCTCCACTGGCGGCATGGCATTCCCGCATGAGTTCCAGTGAAGAATATTTTCCTGTGCCGACAATGAGCCGCGAATCCAGTTCATAAGGCCCGACCTTAAAGCGCGTTACGTCCATTTTTCATCCTGATTCAACCCCCACCGACAAATGTAACAATTTCCACCATATCGCCTGATTTCAGGCCCGTAGTTGGATAGGCCTTTTTGGAAACAATGGTTTGATTTAATTCCACGGCAACACGAACCGGCTCAATCTTAAATTGATCCAGCAATTCCTGAATTGTCGCGCCATCGCGCAATTGCAGTTTATCACCATTCACGCAAAGTTCCATAACCGCATTTTAACCGCTCGGCGCACGGAACGAAAACATACCATACGGGCCGGTACCCGGCACATGTACCGACCATTTCCCACGCGGCGGCGGTCAAGATTTTCCCGGTTACTCCACCCCAGCCAATGGCACTAAAACTTTTACCAGATCCGTCATGGTATATTGACGATCGAGTACCAGCGGCAGAAGCACACCATGGTTGTGGGATGAATCCAAAATCAGCATGTTTTTGCCCAACCGACCAAAACCCGTCTCCTGCATTTGATGGCCACAGATAAATGTATCCGCCCACCAGAGCTTGCTTAGTGTCGCCAACGTTTGCTCACTCTGGAATCTCCCCCATATCATCTTATAAACGGAACCGTTGCGCTGATAATCGGAATCCGTCAGGGTACGGCGTACAATGCCGGCGTCAAACGATTCCATATCCTGATCACCGGGCAAGGAATGGCTTAAAAATATTCCACTGATCGTAATAGCCGCCAATGGCATACTATGCACAAATTCACGAAAAGCCGCCGATACTTCCGCCGCCCGGCCACCGTAGAACACCCCATATCCGCGGTTAAATCGCTCCGTGAGGTCGTAGCCGTCCTTCATAATGGGGATGCCCTGGATTTGAGCCAGATCGTGATTGGCCAAGAGAAAATGCACTCGGCCAGGGTATTGGAACGCCCAGTCAATGGCATCAAGCAACATTTGAAGGCTGGAATCCTCTCCATCCGGCCCCAGGGCACCGCCATGGATAAGCTCTTGGAGAATCACATGGCGTTCAGGAAAATGGTCCAGTGCGGCGAACGTTTTAATCTTCTCATAGTTCCGCCAGTGGTTATGTAAATCGCCCGCAACGACCAATTCACCGGATGCGGGAAAATGCAGCATGTGACCGTTTAGCAGAGCATCCTCACGGTTCAATGCGGCACCCTGCATCAGATAATCAATGTCTTGACGAGTGGACATGGAATCCTTCACGTTACAGTATCGGCATCCGCGGCCGCAGCAGCGCTGGTGCCGGTTGGATTAACGTCACCCGCATCAGCCAATTGACCGTCGCGCACGGCGTTGGCACGCTGTAGATATACCGCAGAGCTTACACTTAACACCAGTTGCAATCGGGCGTGAACTTCTTCCATACTCGAAGGACGATCCGACGGACGGTTTTCAACACACTCCAGAATCAAACGCGATAACTGCTGTGGAATTCGCGGATTAAGTTCATGGGGAGGAACCAAGGTACGCGAGTCAACCCCGCTGGTCCCGGCCTTTTTTTTAGGGATCACCGTCGGGACATGTCGATCCGTAACACACCAGTAAAGACTGGCTCCAAAATTAAAAATATCCGTTGCGGGCGTCAGTGGCCCCAGGGCGACTTGTTCCGGGGCAATGTAGTCTGGTGTTCCCTGAATGCGACTTTTAACCGTGCCAATAGCGCAACTCTGCCCGAAATCAATGATTTTGCAATCGTTGTTCTGGTTGATCATAATGTTATTCGGCTTGATATCCGCGTGCACATAACCCATTTTATGCATTGCGGATAGTCCCTCGGCCACCCGACAGGATATCTCCAACAGCGATTTAAGACTGGCCGGGCGCTCAGTATCCAGCGATACACCATCAAAAAGATCCATTAACAGGTGCAGTTCGGTCGTGGAGAGAAATTTCCGCCGACGGATCAGACGATGACTTTTTCTCAAAACCGGATGCGTGAAATGACTGCTGATGGCATATTCCTGCTCCGCCTGCTCCAGGAAGCGATCATCTTCCGTGCTGCGCCGTAACACTCGTTTGAGCGCGTAAACTTGCCGCGTGCGGATTTCGCAAACCGCATAAATTGTGCTTCTGGCCCCATATCCCAGACAGGAAAGCACTTCAAAGTCAGCAATTTGGGGTAAAACTTCCATCACCGAAATCAAGTCCCGTTACCGCGTTCGTTCTATCCAAGCCGGATACCCGTACCGCCAAGTGTTACAGTTGTGATTCAATCATCGCGCACAACCCCAGTCAGCGGCTATGTTATTCGGTATTGAGGATATGTTCCAGCCCGGAAGGAACTAATGAAGAGGAACGCCGTGGGCTTAATTCCGTAAAAGCCGATGAAATTCACGGCTGAACGCCTGCTCACGGGCAGTAACGTTACCACGGATTTCCCACTGCATCTTGACGCAGGAATTCGGTAAGTTCAAACGGCGTTGCAGGGCTTTGACCAGCGACACCATTGATTGGACCTGATGGGGTGAATAGTTCGCCCGATTGATATCCCCGACGACGCCTATACAAACGGCATTGGTATAAACGGAATAATGATGACGTGTTAAATAAGGCCAGGAATAATATGGTGCTGTTGATAATTGTTCCCGCCATGCCAAACCTTGCTGTACAAATCCGTCCGGGGCCCCAATTCCGTTGTTGGCGTTATCCACCACAAATTGGAATTCGGCACCTTGCGTCATGTTCCCCGTGCGATAGGGCTTGATTAATCCTCCTACATCCTTGCCGCGTGCGACTTCGGCAGCATTGCCGGAAAGCCTACCGGTTTGATAGACAATGATATAGTTCCAGCGACCGTTTTGCAATGGAACCGAAGGACGAATCAGGGTATTCCAATTTTGATTGGCGTTGGATACATTCATCAGGTAGGGACCGGCGCTGGTTACAGGTTGCCCCTCAAGCAGCAACAGAATGCCAGCTGTTATGGCCAACGTTGCCACCAGTGATGCAAGAACCGTAAAAACACGACGATGGTCAACCGCGGTATGAGCCTTTCGAATCGACGTGTTTGAAGTTGAACTCATAAAGAGCACTACCCATTCTACCTTAGGACCAATATCGGACTATCTTGCGGTAAAACTTAATAAAAAACATTAAATTTCCGAAAATTTCACTTAAGGATACCGTTTGCTGTCGGAATTGCAAATAAAAGCCGATATAAAAGATCGTAAACTTGCCGGGACCATTGGACTTGGTGGACGATGATTTTAAGATGGAACGAACAATAAATTCCCGGCCTGCACCATGTAAGTCAGTTGACTGTATATTTTCCCGGCGATACACTTTATCTGGTTGCGGGAAAAACAGACGTTTCCGACTTTGTTGGCTCCCGAACAATCTATGAACCGTTCGACCCAGAAATTGTTGTGTTTACAGCAAGAGAAACGTTTTTAGGAGATCGATCAAATGAATATGGAACATCTGACGAAACGATCTCGCTGGGTAATATTTATTGTGGCCCTGATTGGGGTCTCCTCGTTGCTGGGCGGTTTGGCACTGCTGGCAGCGGCATCGCAGGGAACTAAAGAGGCTACCAACTCCCCGGCAGTTCTGGCCGGAATGACACCGGGGTTTATACTCCTGGCGATTGGCGCAATAATCTTGTGCATGGCCGGTCTTATTTATACGATTATCGCGCTGCGGATTCAAGCCTTGGCCGACGATCACTGGCAATATGAGCAATTGCGTGGGGCGATGGAAACACAGCGTCAACTCCTGGAAGCGATTCGGGATAGCGCCGGGCTTTCCGATTCCGCCAAGCAGATCGCCTATCGCCACAAAGATCGCGATGCCCTGCGCCATGCCATTCGTGAAGATATCGAAAAGAATGATTATGACGGTGCCTATTGGTTGGCCGCGGAGATGGAGCGCCGCTTTGGCAACCGGCAGGAAGCCGCTCAAATCCGCGAAATGGTCGAATCGTCGCGCAAAACTTTTATTGAGCGCGAAGTTCATGAAGCCCTGGAGTTCTTTGACCAGTTGCTGAGAAAATTCGACTGGCCCGCGGCGGCACGGGAATCCGAGCAGCTTGTTCGTACTTTTCCCAATCATCCTGATATTCAACGCCTGCCGGAACGCGTCCAGACGGCCAAAGACAATCACAAACGCACCTTGCTGAAAGAATGGAAAGATGCCGTCACGAAAGAGGATGTGGATCGCAGCGTGGAGTTGCTCAAACAGCTTGATCAATACATCACCCCCGGTGAAGCGGAGGGATTCAAGGAAATAGCGCGCGATGTATTCAAGAAGCAGTTGCAGCAACTGGGGGTGCAATTTGCGCTGCAATGTAATGATAAAAACTGGACCGAGGCCATCCGCATCGGGCTGCAAATAACCGACCAATTCCCGAATACCCGAATCGCCGCGGAAGTGCGTGAAGTGATGCCGTCATTGCGTGAAAAATCCAATCAACCGGTAGGCGCGATTTGATCAGTGCGTTATGTTGATGCCATGAAAATAATATTTCTTGGCTCTGGTGCCTTTGGCCTGCCGGCGCTTAAATCGATTATTGCGTGTGGCCTGGATGTGGCCCTGGTGGTAACGCAGCCTGATAAACCCGCAGGGCGCGGGCGCCACAGCACCCCCACCCCGATTGCGGACTATGCGTCCACGTTGGGCCTCAATGTGCTGAAAACCGCCAATATCAATCAACCCGAGGTCTCAGCCGCCATTCAAGCCCTGACCCCGGAAATAATGGTCATCATTGCCTTCGGCCAGAAAATATCCGATTCGGTTTTGCGACTTGCGCCCCATGGGGGAATTAATCTGCACGCTTCCCTGCTCCCGGCGTTTCGCGGAGCTGCCCCGATTCAGCGTGCCATTTTATCCGGCGACCATACCACGGGTGTATCCATCATCCGGGTAAGCAGGGTTATGGATGGAGGAGAGATTCTGGCCCAGACCCCCACCCTTATCGGTGAATCCGAAACCGCCGGGGAACTCCATGATCGTCTCGCTGAACTTGGAGCACCGTTGATAAAACAGGTAATCCAACAGCTCGCGGCGGGCAGCTTACGCGCCGTGGTGCAGGATTCCACACGCATCTCTCAGGCTCCAA
>JAJYGE010000376.1 GCA_021785155.1 Planctomycetota bacterium | reverse complement strand
GATCTTCTATTCTTTGAATTCAGCTTGATCCCCACCTTTTTCATTTTGGGCATCTGGGGCCACTCTGAACGCCGTAAAGCGGCAGTTAAATTTTTCCTGTATGCATTTGCCGGTTCCGTATTATTGCTGGCCAGCCTGATTTATCTGGCGTGGGTGCATCAGGAAAAGTTTGGGACTTTCTCCTTTGCCCTGGCGGATTTAATCCGAGCCGGCCAATCGCTTACTGCCGCACAACAGGGGATTGTATTTTTGGGGTTGCTGATCGGTTTTGCCATCAAAGTTCCCTTGTTCCCGGTACACACCTGGATGCCGTTGGCGATTACCGAATCACCGACGCCCGGATCGGTGATGATCGCGCTGGTGAAGCTTGGTGCCTACGGTTTGTTAAGATTTGCAATTCCCATGCTGCCTCTGGCCGCGGTGCGGTTTACCCCGTGGTTGGCCGTGTTGTGTGTTATTTCCATTCTTTACGGTGGATTGATCAGTTGGGTCCAGCGCGATATGAAGAAGCTCATCGCGTACAGTGTGCTAAGCCATTTGGGTTTGTGCATTCTGGCCCTTTTAGCTCTCACGATGACCGGATTGACCGGGTGCGTACTGGTGATGATCAGTTCCGGCCTGCTGGCCGCCGCCATGCTGATGGTCATGGGGATGATTTATCGCCGGTATCACACGCGCAACCTGTTGGAGATATCCGGTTTGGCCCGTCGGCTTCCGGTGCTGGGATTTTTTGCGGTCTTCTTTTTCATGGGTACGGCGGCGCTGCCTGGATTGATAGGCTTTATTTCCGAAATCATTTCCCTCGTTGGTACGTATGTCAGTGGAAGCGCCGGGCATGGCGGCTTCCTTGGGCCGGCTTATGCCATACCGGCCGCCCTGGGCATGATCCTCGGCGCGCTGTATATGCTTTATTGGGTGGCTCATGTTATTTTCGGCCCCCTGGTTGAAACGGTGCCTGATACGGATACCGGCCATGAGACGCTTGCGCATGGCGCACCAAAGGATCTGACCCTGCGGGAATGGCTGGTGCTTTCACCGCTGGCACTGGCGGTTTTACTCCTCGGATTGTATCCCGCACCGGTGCTGCATTCGCTCCAACCCGCGGTGGGCAAGATTCGCCGGGAGGTCCTGGCGGCCGTGCGGGAAAATTCCGCTTCGGCCATGGCGCTACAAACCGCTTCACGCTCCAAAATGCGGCTGGTCGTCGCGTCGCGGCGAACCGGCATGGTTGGCGTTGTTATGCCGACCGATGTCCGTCGTTCCGATATGGCGGTGGCACTGCGATTGCCGGCCCGGTTGTCTAAATAATATATTGAAGTCCAAGAGGCTTATGAAGTGAATATCCCGCTGAATCATCTTTGCCCCGAAATCATCATGATCCTCGCGGCCTGTATTGTCGCTCTGGTGGGGGTCGCAAAATCAGACCTTGTGCGCCGCAGTGCCCAGTGGATTTCGCTGATCAGTCTTATCCTCGCATTTGTCGCCGGATGGCGCATCGGCATTGTGGATGCCGGTCCGGCGTGGCCGCTGGCGAGTTTCTGCACGTATGACACGCTGCTGTCTTCCGGCATCGGCATTCTCCTGGTGCTATTATCATGGGATATGCCCTTCGGCATGGATCCCGCCACATCGGATCAGACTTTTCGTGGAGAATATTTTGCCATGATGCTGGTGTCTCTCGCCGGTGTCAGCATGATGGCGAAAGTCGATAATTTAATCTGGCTTTTCATTGCTTTGGAACTGGTTTCCATTCCCACCTACATCATGGTGGCGACTGGTCGCGGCAACCCCACAGCTCAGGAAGCGGGCCTCAAATACTTCTTCCTCGGCTCGCTTTCCGCCGCTATTTACCTGTTCGGATTCAGCTATCTTTACGGCTTCTCCGGCAGTACCGGTTTTGCCAAAATCGCCGCCGCGTTCGCCGCCAGCCCCCAGTTGCCGTATATCGCCATTATCGGACTGCTGATGGTGGTCGTCGGCATAGCATATAAAATTGCCGCGGTACCGCTGCATTATTACGCGCCGGATGTCTACCAGGGTACCGCAACGCCGGTGACGGCTTTTTTATCTTTTGCCCCCAAGGCGGCGGGATTTATCGCCCTGATTCTGGTGTTTAATCTGACTGGATGGAAACTTTCTCACGGTGCCGCTCAGGCCGTCCCCGATTTGCTTATGGTCATGGCTGTTTTGAGCATGACCATCGGCAATGTTCTGGCCCTCTTGCAACGCAACATTAAACGCATGATGGCATACAGTTCCATTTCCCACACCGGATATATGCTTGTTGGTCTGGCCGTCGGCCCGTTGATCATTGGCCGCAGCACCGCCAACGGCATCAGTGCCATGCTGTTTTATCTCGGTGCTTACAGCATGATGACTGTTGGTGCCTTTGCTGTTCTGGTTTATCTGCAGGGCAAACTTGATGCCGCTGAAGACCTTGATGATATTGCCGGTATCGCCTCCGAGCATCCGCTGGCCGCCGCCTGTATGGCCGTGTGCATGTTAAGCCTCATTGGTATGCCCTTCACGGTCGGATTTTTGGGCAAAGTGTTTATCGTACAGGCCGCATTTTCCAGCGGCCATGGCGTGCTGGCTGTTATCGTGATGATCAACGCCGCCATCGCTGCGGCATACTATCTAAGTATCATTACCGCCATGTACCTCCGCAATCCTTGGGCACCCTTTACCGTCCGCCGGCCCGGCGCTATCCAATTTTCCGGTGCCATCGCGGCGGCTCTGGTAATTCTTCTGGGAATATTTCCATCCGTCCTGATGAGCATATCCCGCTACTCGGGAAGTGAAGTCACAAAAATGGTGGCAGTGCGAGACCCGCAACCCATGAATGGCAATCAACCCGCTTCAGCCCAATCACATGCAGGAACCCGTGAAATACGGCTCGCTGATCGTGCACATTGATAGATAAGCCCTGGAACGCAACGGTAATCGGAAGGCGGTAACGACGTTTCCGGTACGGAATTGAAAGGATTTTATTCATGCAATTAGCTTCACGTCTTGATCAAATCGCCGAATCTATTACGCTCGCCGTTACCGCCCGTGCCAATGCCCTGAAAAAGCAGGGGGTGGACGTGGTAAGTTTTGGGGCCGGGGAACCGGATTTTGATACGCCTTCGGCTATCAAGGAGGCGGCCATAACCGCTTTGCGTGCCGGCAAAACCAAATATGAACCTACGGTCGGCACACCGGAAGCCCGCAAAGCCATTGCCGACAAGCTCACACGCTATAACAAACTCCCGTATACCCCCGAACAGATTATCGTATCGGTCGGCGGCAAGCATTCACTTTATGTCGCATTCATGGCGGTGTTGAATCCTGGTGATGAAGTCCTGATTCCCGCCCCTTATTGGGTCAGTTATCCGGAAATGGTCAAACTCGCCGGCGGCGTGCCGGTGATTATACATGGCGATCCGGCGCATGAATTCAAAATTACACCACGGCAACTCGCCGCGGCAATGACGCAAAAAACAAAAATGTTCATCATGAATTCTCCCAGTAATCCGGGCGGCCATACGTATCTGCCCGCGGAACTCGCGGCTCTGGCGGATGTTATCAAACCGCACGGCAATATCTGGGTATGCAGCGATGAAATTTATGAACGCCTCCTGTTTGGTGATCAAAAAACCTGCTCCTGGGCGGCCATTGATTGGAACTCCTGGAAGGACCGCACCATTACCTGCAACTGCTTGAGCAAAACCTACGCCATGACCGGCTGGCGCATCGGCTACACCGCCGGCCCCAAGCCGCTTGTTGACGCCATGAATAAACTCCAAAGTCAGATGACCAGCAATATCACCAGTTTCTGCATGCCCGCAATTGTTGAAGCGTTAAGCAATCCGACCATGGAAGACGAAGTGGAAAAAATGCGCCAGGCCTTTGAAAAGCGAGGTGCGCACATTTGGCAGCGGCTTAATGCGTTGCCGGGGTTCAAATGCGTGCGGCCGACGGGTGCCTTTTACGCATTCCCCAGCATCGCCGACGTTCTGGGTAAGCCAATT
Source organism: Planctomycetota bacterium (assembly GCA_021785155.1). Next base: position 1,235 of record JAJYGE010000376.1, on the reverse strand, counting down.
GGTAAAGCCGGCATCAAGCCCAAAGACGCCATTGAATTTTGCCGCATTGTGCTGGATGAAGCGCACGTCGCTTTGGTCCCCGGCAACGACTTTGGTTTCCCCGATCATGTGCGTTTGAGCTTCGCCACAAGCATGGAACAAATAGACAAAGGCATTGATCGAATGGAAAAACTTTTGGCACCAGCGGTATGAGGCGGCAAATCATCAAGCCGCGCCGTGAGTTCGTAACGCATTCTCGGAGATTGGGCTGTCTTTTTGGAGCCAACCGATGGGAATGCCGCGGAGTTATTGTTCTCTTTCGTTGGTCGGCGGAAGGGACCACATTTGCCATCCGCCGCGGCTTGTTCATATAATTCCACCATCTTTGTTTTGCGGGACGGCGAATCATTGTTTGAAATAAATCGACATTATCGCTTCGTATCCGAGTCTTATGAGGAGATGCGCGAGCGCATGTTGGATGAAACCGGTCGTTTTATTGAATGGGGTTTGGCGCATCCGAACCGTGTGCCGCATATTCCGGCCTATCCGGTCGGCAAGGGTGAATTCTCTGCCAATGTAAAACGTTGGTTCTGGGAAATTGTACTGATCGGTGATTTTGGACCGCCGCCGATGTAATGCGTTGGCGCTTTGGTACATCCGGGGTGTTGACCATTTGCCGCGCATCAGCGATAAATTCAATCTGAAAGACAAAATTGCGTGAATACGACGAATGAACGGAATGAATATGCAATATGATCCCTGGTTGCCCGCGTCAAGCCGCTATTCAAAAATGCGGTACAATCGTTGCGGAAAGTCCGGTCTCAAGCTGCCGGCCATTTCATTGGGGCTATGGCATAATTTTGGCGGCGTGGATTTTATGGAGAACCAACGCGCCATGCTCCGGCGCGCCTTTGAATTAGGCATCACCCATTTTGATCTGGCCAACAATTATGGTCCGCCTCCCGGATCAGCGGAAGAAAACTTCGGACGCCTGTTGCGACAAGACCTGCTTCCCTGGCGCGATGAACTGATTATTTCCACCAAAGCCGGCTACACCATGTGGAGCGGGCCCTATGGTGACTGGGGTTCCCGCAAATATCTTCTGGCGAGTCTGGATCAAAGCCTGCAACGCATGGGTTTGGATTATGTCGATATTTTTTACTCCCACCGTCCCGATCCGGACACGCCCATTGAAGAGACCATGGGGGCGTTGGATTCGGCGGTGCGGCAGGGCAAAGCACTCTATGTGGGACTGT
>JAJYGE010000504.1 GCA_021785155.1 Planctomycetota bacterium | reverse complement strand
TCAACTGGTCGTCAAAGCCACCAATGAGGCTGGTGGATATGGCATGTTGATGGGGCATCAGGCCGAGCCGGCGGAACGGGAGGAATTTGCGTGTAAAATTCTTGAAAATCCCAGAAATTTCATCGCCCAGCCGGTGGTGCAATTAAGCCAGCAGCCCAGTTTGGTTGATGGGGCGTTGCGTGGTCGCCGCATTGATCTTCGCCCTTATATTCTCTTCGGGGAAAAAATCACGGTAATGCCGGGCGGGCTGACGCGCGTGGCGTTACGGGAAGGATCCCTGGTGGTCAATAGTTCGCAGGGGGGCGGCAGCAAAGATACGTGGGTACTTGAACCGGAGAACAAACGATGACCCAAGCCGCTTTATTAAATTCGTCACAGGCCTCTGCCCCGCGCTTGCCAAGAGCTCTTCTGGCGCGCGTCGCGGACGCCAGCTACTGGATGAGTCGGTACATTGAACGTGCCGAGCATATCGCCCGCATCCTGATGGTCAGCGTGGATTCATTGACCGGCGCGGGAGAATTGGAGCAGGAGCTTTCGCATCAGGCGGTGGTGGATGTGCTTAAAATCACCTGGCAGGAACACATGCTGCCGGAGCTGGTAAACCCGGATCATACGCCCATGCAGGCACTCATGGGAGTGGCCAAATATATGGCTTTGGATCCTTCCAACCCCATCAGCCTGATGAGTTGCCTGACCAAAGCGCGGGAAAACGCCCGATCCATCCGGGAAAGCATCTCCAACGAAATGTGGGAGCAGCTTAACACCTTGTACTGGTCGCTTAAGGCGGACGATGCCGTGGCCCGTTTTGACGATTCACCACAGGAATTTTTCCGGCAGATGATGACCGGTTCGCTGCTGTTGCAGGGACTGGCGGATCAAACCATTGACCATGGTCAGGTCTGGCTGTTTATTCAACTCTCTAAATATCTGGAACGTGCGGATATGACCTGCCGGATACTTCTGGCGAAGTTCCAGACGCTGCACCAGATGGATTCTTTGGCGTCTCTGGATCCGGCGGGCCGGGTTATCCACTGGATGGCCGTTCTGCGGGCGTGCTGTTCGATTGAAGCGTATCGCAGAGCCAATGTCGGGGAAATTGACCCCGGTCTGGTGGCTGGATTTATCCTTTTTGAGCCGACATTTCCGCGCAGCGTGCACTTCTGTATTCATCATGCTCTCGAATCGGTGGATCGGATTCGCTCGGTTCTCGCGGCTGACGCCGGGCGTGATGCCCAGCGACGGCTGGGACGGCTGTTTGCGGAACTGCAATATTCCCGCGCTGCGCCAACGCAGGATAAAGGTCTCCTGGCCTTTCTTGAACAGATACGCAATTCTGCCGCCGATGCTTCCATTGCGGTGCAGGAGCAATGGCTGATGCGTTCCGGGGAACAGGCGTCCCGCATGGAACTGGCTATGGGTTAAAAGTTCTATGGCAATAGATGCGGGATTGTAAATGCGGTTTACACCAGCAGCGTGATCGACGCACTGGTATGGAGTTTAGTGAATGCTCGTTCAGGTCAGTCATATTACGGAATTGGATTATTCCGCGCTTATCAGTGAAACGGTTATGGAATTGCGCATGGCCCCGCGACAGGAACGCCTGCAGCATCGCCTGTCGTTTGTGCTGGGTATCGGGCCGGCCTCGCAGGTGCGCAGTTATTTTGACTGGCTGGGCAATACCGTGCATACGTTTGCCATCAACAACCTGCACCGGAGTGTTAAAATTTCCGCTGTCAGCGTGGTGCAGACCTATGATCGTGATCGCCTGACACAGCATCCGGAAGATATGTGGCCATTAAATCCGCCGACGGATCACAGCCTTTTTGACATGCTGCGGCTCGATGCCCCGGTGGTGGACTGCCCGGCATTGACTGAACTGGCTGAAAAGATCAAGCCGCGTGGACGCGAATCGCTGGCCCGCGTGGGACTTAATATCATGGACAAAATCAACGAAGAGTTTGTCTATGAAAAAGGCATCACCAGCGCTTCAAGCACCATTGCCGAAGTGCTGGAGCATAAGCGTGGCGTTTGCCAGGATTTCACGCACCTGATGATCGGGCTGGCCCGAAAGTTGCATATCCCGGCACGGTATGTCAGCGGATTTATTCATGCCGGCAATCAGCAGTTCCGCGGCGCTGCGGAAACGCACGCATGGTGTGAATTATACTTTCCCAGTATTGGCTGGATCGGTTATGACCCTACCAACAACTGCGAAGTAAAGGATAATTTCGTAAAAATGGCGGTGGGGCGGCATTACAAGGACGTCCCACCGCATAAAGGTGTATACCGTGGCAACGCCACCGAAACGATGAAAGTGGAGGTGCATACCATGGAATTGCCTGAAATCTCCGGCAATCTTGTCGGCGAACGAACTTCTCCATTGAACGTTCCGGTTTTTGGCAATACCGGTCGCGGTGGCGTGGTACCGTGGATTCTTGAAGAACAGGTTCAACAGCAGCAGCAACAGCAACAGGGATGAAAAAAAGGCATCTCCTGGAAATGGGAAGCTGTAGGTGGAAGCCGCGGATTCGCGGTGTAAATTCAATAGGTTAAATTAGTCTCGGAGTCTCAAACGCATGGCCATACTTGTCGCACTGAATCATGTTACCCATTATCGGTATGATCGGCCGGTTACGCTCTCGCCGCAGATGGTGCGCCTGCGCCCGGCCCCACATACACGCACGCCGATTCGCAGTTATTCCATGCGTGTGCTTCCGGCAAAACACTTTGTCAATTGGCAACAGGACCCGTATGCGAATTATCAGGCCCGGCTGGTATTTCCGGAACTCACCCGGGAATTCAGAGTGGAGGTGGATCTGGTTGCGGAAATGACCGTGATCAACCCCTTCGATTTTTTTCTTGAGCCGGAAGCTGAAAATTATCCCTTTGCCTATGATCCATCACTGAAGCGCGAATTGGCCCCTTACCTTGAAGCTGCTGCGCCCGGTCCTCTGTTGGCGGAATTGATTAAATCCTGTCAGCGGAAAGATCTGCGCACCGCTGATTTTCTGGTGGAAATAAATACCAAAATCAATCATCTGCTCAAATACCTCATCCGCCTGGAGCCGGGCGTCCAAAGCGTGGAAGAAACATTGACCTCTCGCACCGGGTCATGCCGTGATTTTGCATGGCTGCTGGTAAATTTGTTCAGGCACTGCGGTCTGGCGGCCCGATTTGTATCGGGTTATCTCATTCAGTTAACCGCGGACGTGAAATCGCTGGATGGGCCATCCGGCCCGGAAAAAGATTTTACGGATCTGCACGCCTGGGTTGAAGTATTTCTCCCCGGTGCCGGATGGGTTGGCCTGGATGCCACCAGCGGATTATTCACCGGTGAAGGGCACATTCCGCTGGCCTGCACGGCCGTGCCATCATCCGCGGCACCGATTACCGGAGCCGTTGATGAGTGCGAAGCGGAGTTTGAGTTTAGTATGTCCGTGCGCCGCGTGCGTGAAGATCCGCGCGTTACCAAACCGTATACCGACGAACAGTGGAAAAGCATTGAATCACTGGGGCATACGGTGGACGCCATTCTCAAACGGCAGGATGTCCGCCTGACCACGGGTGGAGAGCCGACGTTTGTATCCATTGATGATGTGGACGCACCGGAATGGAACACCACCGCGCAGGGGACCCAAAAGCGGCAACTTGCCGGGCAATTGATCAAGCGACTGCATCGACGCTTTGCGCGCGGCGGCCTGCTGCATTATGGCATCGGCAAATGGTATCCGGGTGAATCTTTGCCGCGCTGGGCGTTGGCGTGTTACTGGCGTAAAGATGGCCGACCGATATGGAATGATCCGAAACTCATTGCCGATGATGGCGATCAACATCATCACACGGACCGCACCGCGCAGAATTTCTTGCGCACCTTGACCGATCGACTCCGCGGGGATGTCTCCTTTGCTCATGCGTTGCCCGGTTTTGAGGATGTCTGGTATTACCTCTGGAAAGAACGGCGATTACCGGTCAATGTTGATCCCTTGCAGAACAATCTCAAGAACCCGGAAGATCGCCTGCGGATGGCCAAAATATTTGAACAGGGCTTGGACAAGGTAATTGGGTACGTTCTGCCGTTGCGCCCTATCGGTGCGCCGGGGGAGGGAATTTGGCAAACCGGTGCCTGGTTCCTGCGGCCCGAGAGGTTATATCTGATCCCCGGTGATTCGCCCATGGGCTTAAGGCTTCCGTTGGATTCACTTCCTTGGGTGGCGGATAGCCAATATCCGCATGTTTATCCGCGCGACCCGATGGAGCGGCTGTCTGAATTGCCCGATGTCCATGGCGGTCAGCGGTATCGTAGAGGACAGCCTGAACCCGGCAACGTGACGTATTTCCGTGAGCAGGATTGGAAACTTGCGGAAGAGGGTGTTGGCCCGGCACTGGAAGAATATCGCAGGCGCATACGCGAAAATCCATCTTGGAAGCCGGAATTGGGTCGATCCGCACCCTACGTGATACGCACGGCGATTTGTGTCGAGCCGCGTAATGGCACGCTGCATATTTTTATGCCGCCGGTGCGTTACATTGAGGATTATCTCGATCTCGTCGCCCGTATTGAAGAAACCGCTGCGGAATTAAATACGCCGCTGATTATTGAAGGTTACACGCCGCCCCATGATCCGCGCGTCAAACATCTGAAAGTAACGCCCGATCCGGGAGTCATTGAAGTCAATGTTCAGCCGGTTAATTCCTGGGATGAAGCGGTCAGCGTAACGACTGGTCTGTATGAAGATGCTCATTTCTCACGGTTGGGAACTGAAAAATTTATGCTCGATGGGCGGCATTCCGGTACCGGTGGCGGGAACCATATTGTCATCGGCGGTGACACGCCCGGCGATTCACCATTTTTGCGGCGCCCGGATTTGCTCAAGAGCCTGGTGGCGTACTGGCATAATCATCCTTCGTTATCCTATCTGTTTTCCGGACTGTTTATCGGCCCGACCAGTCAGGCGCCCCGGGCGGATGAAGGTCGTCCGGAAATGATTTATGAACTGGACATAGCGCTTAAGGAAATTCAACGTCAGCAAGGTGTTACAACGCCACCATGGCTGGTTGATCGCGTATTTAGAAATCTGTTAATTGATTTAACTGGCAATACGCACCGCGCTGAATTCTGTATTGACAAGCTTTATTCACCGGATTCTTCCAGCGGACGACTGGGGTTGGTGGAATTTCGCGGGTTTGAAATGCCACCGCACGCGCGGATGTCGCTTACCCAGCAATTGCTGTTACGCACGCTGATCGCTA
>JAJYGE010000067.1 GCA_021785155.1 Planctomycetota bacterium | reverse complement strand
CTGATCGGGGCAGTCGCTGCCATCGCTGCCATCGCGTTGCTGCGTTTGATCGGCCTGCTGACCAATCTCTGCTTTTATGGGCGGTTCTCCTTCTCCTTCGCTGACCCGACATCCGCCCACTTGGGAATTTGGATTATCGCCGTACCGATTGTCGGTGCCGTTGTGGTCGGGTTTATGGCGCGTTTCGGCCACGCCGGTATCCGCGGCCATGGCATTCCCGAAGCCATGGAAACCATTCTGACCAATCAAAGCCGCATTCCCAAGCGCATCACCTTGTTAAAACCCCTTTCTGCTGCCATCAGCATTGGTACCGGCGGACCGTTCGGTGCCGAGGGACCCATTATTGCAACCGGCGGGGCCTTTGGATCGCTGGTGGGGCAGATTCTGCATACCACAGCCGATGAACGTAAGATTCTGCTTTCGGCGGGTGCCGCGGCGGGCATGGCGGCAACATTCGGGTCCCCGGTATCAGCAGTTCTGCTGGCGGTGGAATTGCTGTTATTTGAATTTCGCGCACGATCTCTGGTGCCCGTGGCTTTAGCCAGTGCCACCGCCGCGGGTTTGCGAATTATATTTATGGGTGATAAACCCATTTTTGCGATGCCCAATGTCGGCCCGGCGGAACACTGGTCGCTGGTGATTTACGCCATCATTGGTTTATTTGCCGGTGTGGCTGCGGCGGGTGTCACGCGCCTGCTGTATCTGGTGGAAGACGGTTTTGAGAAATATAGCCACGTTCATTGGATGTGGTGGCCGGCCATGGGAGCGGTGGTGGTGGGAGTCTGCGGTTATTTTGATAATCACACCATGGGGGTTGGCTACGACAACATTTCACATCTGCTGACCGGAGGCCTGGCCATCAAGGCCATTCTGATGCTCCTGATACTGAAATGGATTTCCTGGACGGTGGCCCTGGGCAGCGGCACATCAGGCGGCACATTGGCTCCGCTGTTTACCCTCGGCAGCGCCCTGGGACTACTGCTGGGCATAGCGGCGGCACATCTGTTTCCTGATGCGGGCGTGGATGTCCGCGTGGCGGCATTGGTCGGGATGGCGGCACTATTCACTGGCGCATCCCGCGCGTTGCTGACCAGCATTGTTTTCGCATTTGAAACCACCATGCAACCGCACGGCTTGCTGCCGCTGCTGGCCGGTTGCACCACCGCTTTTCTTGTTTCCTGCCTGCTGATGCGTGACACCATTATGACCGAAAAAATCGCCCGCCGAGGGATCCGTGTGCAGACGGAATACTCCACGGATTTTCTAGATCGTCTGTTTGTGCGTGATGCCTATACGCACGATGCCATTTCTCTCGAAGGTTCAAAAACGGTGGCCGATGCGCGACAGATTATTTTTGCGAAATGGGCCGTTTTGAAGCACCATGAATTCCCGGTTATTGATGAGGAAAAAAGGCTCATCGGCGTGCTCTCATACCGCGAGATTCTTGATACGCGGGTTGATCCCGCACGCACCGTGCGAACCTTGATCCAACGCCAGCCGATTGTCATTGCACCGGACAGTCCGCTGCGGCTGGCGGACAACCTGATGTCGCGTCACAACGTGAGCCACCTGATTGTCACCGATCCGGAAAACCCGAATCGCGCCATCGGCGTGATTACAGAATCGGATATTCTTGCCGCCCATCGTCGGCATTCGTGAATCTCGCCCGCAACACCGGGGCAAGTTCAATAGCCGGGAATTTCATCGGAGCTATAGATCCATTTGGTTTTTCCAGCTTCCATGGGGAGTTTGACCGCAAAACACGGAGCGTGAAAATTTGTGGCCGGATTGTTTAAAAAGTGAATGAGATCACCAAAGCCATCGCGGACTGCCACAATACCTCGCATTTCTTTTCCTTTCGGCATGGGTATCCAACCCATGGTGGTCAATTGGGGTCGAATATAAATCAGCAGATGCGGGTTGTTTTTCCATGATCCGTCCGCGCCGCGCCGTGCGTAAAACTGCTGATACGCGACAAGAAAACTGTAAATACTCGGATGACCTTTGATGAACTTAGGCATCGTACCGCCGAATTGGCGGTATTGCCCGAATGCCACCTGCAATGACGCCAGCGTAATGCGTGTGTTGGTCATCGCATTGGTGCGTTTCTGTTCAGCGTGGCTCCAGCAGACCATGCCAACAACAATCACAATGGCCGCAATGACAATCGGCAATTCGGACCGGCTGATTTGAATGCGATTGCTCATGAAATCTCTCCTCATCTATCTACCTTACAATCCGGAGAACTCCGGATCGGTGAATGAATCGTAGCACACCTTGGGATAAAAGCAAAGAAAAAACTTTAATATTTTTTTCAGGAGCCGATAAAGCGGCACAAGTCCGAGAAAACAGTTATTTCAGCCGCTCCACCCGGGCGATCAGGTCGCACGCTGTTTTTTCATCCGCGGCTTCGGCAATCACGCGGGCAATCGGTTCGGTGTTGCTGGGGCGAACGTGCACCCAACCTTCGGGCCAATCAATGCGCACGCCATCGCTTGAATCCAATTTTTGATCGGCAAATTCCAGTTTTACTTTCCGCACCAGGTCATCGGCCTGCGGACGGGTGGCGGAGAATTTGGTTTTGATCATCGCATACCTGGGGATGGCGCTGACGATCTGCGAAATGCTTTTGCCCGTACGGGTCATAAGTTCCAGAATCAGGGTCATACCAATTAACGAATCCCTTACCGGCCCAATTCGCGGATCAATGACGCCGCCATTGCCTTCCCCGCCGATCACCGCCTGATGATCCATTATGGCGGCCGCCACATTGGCTTCACCGACGGCGGTGCGGATCACCGTGGAATTGAATTTTGCGGCAATGTCATCCACCATGCGGCTGGTGGAAAGATTGCACACAATGACACCCGGCTTGACCATCACCCGGCTTAATACCGCCAGGGCCAGGGTGTATTCCTCGCCAATGTAAGCACCACGTTCATCCACCACCGCCAGGCGATCCGCATCCGGATCTTGAGCAAAGCCCACCGCCGCGCGATGCCGCGTTACCTGGTGGCATAAATCCGCGAGATTTTCCCGCGTCGGTTCCGGAGGATGAGCAAAACGGCCCGTGGCCTGATTATTCACATGCGCCAGTTCCACACCGAGTTTACCAAGCAACATCGGTGAGGGCGCACAGCCCGCACCATTGATGCTGTCGAGCACCACCCGATAACGGTGGGCGCTGATCGCCTTGGTGTCCACGAGTTGCAGAATCGCCTGAACATGATGGGCATGACTTCGGCTGTCCGTGGTCAGCGATCCGATATGATCAATGTTTTCCAGCCCCCATGGGCGGGTCTGATACATTTTTTTCAGGTGATTAATTATGTCACCGGAATAGGCGATGCCGTCTTGGGAAATAAATTTAATACCGTTGTACTCCGGCGGATTGTGGGACGCGGTAATGACCACCGCCGCATCGGTCTTCAGAAATCGGCCCATCATCGCCACGCTGGGAGTTGTGGCGATTCCCAGATCCACCACCTGTACCCCCATGGACATCAAACCAGCGGAAAATGCGGCCTGAATCATGGGGCCGGAAACACGGGAATCCCGCCCCACCGCCACCTTCACGGGGGTTACGATCTGGTCATCCAAAGCCGTCTGCTTGAGTAATTCACCAAACGCCTGGCCGAATTCCATGGCCACCGTCGGGGTTAACGAATCGCCGATAATTCCTCGCACACCCGAGACGCTTATGATCAATTCACTCATCCATACACCTTTCGTACCATCACGCGGGGATTTTATCATACGCACGGTTCGCTGCCGATCAAAACAACCACCTTTTTTTACTTGGCTGCACCGGCCAGCGCTCTGTCACGCCTAAATATTAGGATTGATGGGCCGCAAACGCCCCAGCCGCCAGGAGCCAGCGGCGAAAACCAGGGCCGTAGACCCATTGAGCCGATGCTACGCCGCAGATGGGGCGTTTGCGGCCAACCCTGAGGGGCGCCAAGGGGCCGTGGGCTCGCTGGTCGTCAATGTATGTTCCCATGCACTTTCCTCCTCCCTTCGCGCCCACAATCCCTTGGCCCTCCGTCAACCCGTAATTACGGATGGAACAGAACGATTTGTTGCGACCGTTGATCAACTGTCCCGCGAAAATCAGCGCGTCCCTGAAAACTGAAAGGCCATGGGCTGACGCGGGTGCGTTGCACTTGCCGCAGGGTGGGCGTAGCCTGTGACAAATCGGGCGGCATACATGCCATCGATGAGTGGCCGTCAAGAAATTCTGTCAACGGCCCCGCCGAAAGATGTACCCGGCTCCTCCGGTGCAGGGTGCGTCACTTTAGACGCAACAAGTAACCGGCAATACCCAACCCGATAATGGCCATGATAATGGCTACGGTTGTGGCCAGTTCCCACCGCATGGGCTTGGCCCTTTCGCCCGCGTGTAAACGCCGGATAAGAGCTGAAAAACGAAAGGCCGAAGCGATATTTACCGCCACTCCCAACAGAACCAGGGCGATGCCAATCCAGACGGAGGTTGATTGGTTGCCCGCAATTTTGATATGACTGTCCTTGATTTCCGCCAGCTTTTGTAGAAAAAGACCGAACTTGGCCACCACAAAGCCAAACCCCATTAACGCCAATCCCGTGCGGATCCATGCCAGCATGGTACGTTCCGCGGCCATTTCCGTGGCGGGATCTGTTTTTATCTCGGTTGGTTCCTTCACAATGACCTCTTTCCGAAAGAGATTGTATGCTGATCCATCAAATGTTGCAGGTGCCGGCCCGGACAATTTGTGGGCGTATCGGCCAATTGTCGATGCGTGTATATGTTGGCCAAGCCGTAAGCATGGGTCATAAAATCCACCAGTGTCAGCAGCGCGGCAGCCTGCACCGCGGTGGGTTCCTGCAAATCAAAATTACCCAGTACCACAATTCCCGCATTATTGGCGTTATGGTTTTTCACATGTGCGCCCTGAAATCGCAAGTCCCGAAGTTGCCATACGCGGCCCATTCGATCGACAGCGAAATGGTATCCGATGTCCGCCCACTTTCGCCCGGCGTCGTCACAGTGAAGTTGCCGAATCTCCTCCAGATGTTGTGCGGTGGCGTCAAAATTATCCTGCAACCAGGGCTTGGGAAAGCCGGTGTGATGGACCGTTATGAATTGCGGCGTTTCCATGGCGAACATATTTTCTTTTTCCGGTCCGACGGTTGTAAACGCCGCGCGCGGAACAATTGTGAGGGCTTGCAAATCCGCCAGGCACTCCGGTGTCGGCTTGGCACCGGGAAAAAATATCAGCGCGTCGTGGTTGCCGGATCGTTGCATGTTCGCACCGGGGTA
>JAJYGE010000424.1 GCA_021785155.1 Planctomycetota bacterium | reverse complement strand
CTGCAGCACTTCGCCGGACGGGCCGAACATGGCCGCTTCACTTAACCCGAGTTCCACGAGCCGCAGGCTCATGATCCGGTTATCCACATGCCGGAATTCAATGCCGGTAAATTCAATCATGTCTATTTCAATGCGGGATGAGGATATGCCGTCCATGAGGGACTTCAGGAGCATTTCCGGCTCATAATGGTAGAAAAAAGCGCCATAAAGGAGGTTCACGCCCACAATGCCCAGTGCCTCCTGCTGCTGGGCGTTTTCCCGATCCAGCATTCGGACATGCAGAATGATCTGACTGTCCTGGTCGCGCGGATGGGCCTGAAATTTTACACCCATCCATCCATGACATTCCACGTTTCCCTTGAAACTCTGGGCGGCAACGGTATTGCCGAAGGTAAAAAATGCGGTGGTATCTCCCCGCGCTTCACCCAGGCGATCAATATTGAGCTGCTGCTCATATTTCAACATGCTTTCAAGCCGCGCGCGGCTGACGTAGCGATCACATTTGCCGTAAATGGCATCGCTGACGGACATGTCATAGGCGCTCATGCTTTTGGCAATGGTGCCCGCAGCTCCGCCGGCGCGGAAAAACCAGCGTACCACTTCCTGCCCGGCACCAATTTCGGCAAACGTGCCATAGCGCCGCGCGTCAATATTAACTTCCAGCGCTTTGCGCTGGGTGTCAAGATGTTCTCTGTCATTGCCCTGTGGCCCAATCGTGCGTCCCATCGGAAACTCCACTGCACACCATCCATTGCTTGATGGTAGCGGATTAAAACGGTGCCGACAATATACAAATCGTTTAAGCGCTTTCCTTCAACGGCAACGGCTTGGTGTCAAAGAGACTGATTTCACCGCGTACTACCGCATCGGTAATCACGTATTTGCCCCGTTGCGGCTGGTCCGGCAGATGATACATCATATCCAGCATCAACTCTTCCATCACGCTGCGCAAGGCTCGGGCGCCGGTATCACGCTTCAGGGCCTTTTCCGCCACGAGATGCAATGCTTCCGGTGTGAATTCCAGTTCGCAGCCTTCCATCTGGAAGAACTTCTGATACTGCTTGACCAGAGCGTTGCGTGGCTCGGTGAGAATCTGAATCATCGCTTCTTCCGTCAGCGGTTGCAGGGAAGCCAGAATGGGCAAGCGTCCGACAAATTCGGGAATCATGCCGTATTCGATGAGGTCATCGGGTGTGACATCCGCCAGGAAACGGGCGCGACGTTCGTTTTTCACGCGGGCGCCATCCACCTCGGACCCGAATCCGATAAGCTGTTTTCCAAGCCGCTGCGCGATGATTTGCTCCAGACCCACAAATGTGCCGCCGCAGATAAAGAGAATGTGCGATGTATCCATTTGAATATATTGCTGTTCCGGATGTTTGCGACCACCCTGGGGCGGAACGTTGGCCATGGTGCCTTCCAGCATTTTCAGCAACGCCTGCTGAACACCTTCACCGGAGACATCACGCGTGATGGAAACATTCATGCTGGTTTTGCCGATTTTATCAATTTCATCAATGTAGATAATGCCGCGTTTGGCCGTTTCGAGGTCAAAATCAGCAGCTTGCAGCAGTTTCAGCAGCAGATTTTCCACATCTTCGCCAACATAACCAGCTTCGGTAAGCGTGGTGGCATCGCCAATGGCAAAGGGAACATTCAGGCAGCGGGCCAGCGTGCGAGCCAGCAGCGTTTTGCCGGACCCGGTCGGTCCAATCAACAGCACGTTGGATTTATCAAGTTCAACGTCGTCGGACGTTCTGCCATCGGTATGCGAAAGCCGCTTGTAGTGGTTGTGTACCGCGACTGATAACGCCCTTTTTGCGGATTCCTGCCCGATAACATATTGATCCATAAATTCTTTGAGTTGCCGGGGAGGCGGGATTTCGCCAACCGTTGGCTTAGCCCCGGTGACTTTCCGCTTCTCTTGCTTGAAAATATTCTGGCAAAGTTCAGAGCAACTGGCACAGATGTAAATGTCGTTGGGGCCTTCCACCATGGGGCCTACTTCGCGGCTGGATTTCCCGCAAAAAGAACAATTGGTCACTTTTCGGCCCCGAAATCCACCTGATCCACCGGATGCACCGGCACCACTGCCCGGTCCGCCGCTATTGCCTGAACCACCGTTTCCGCTCTGATTTGACATGTCACGCTGTTCCAATTGTCGCCGGCTTGAGTCCTAAATATTCAAACACTCAATCCCGTTCAGCAAGCCAGCGGCCCGAACGGGCAAATACAACACCGACTGTATTCTAACAGACTCCTACAGCGTAACCAAGCCGCCACTTCCCGAAGCCCTGACCGGCGGGCGTGCCCGTTTTGGTCGGGATTGGTAAAAGGGATCATACAAGCGGCTCTTTGTACCTGCTCCTGAACGCAACGGCCGCGGGTTTCCATCCCGACAGCCATCGGGACTGCGTGCATGATTACGTTTACTTTCAGTCCCCGCTCGCCGGGATGGAAACCCATCGCCGTATTTAGGCCGTTGCCGCGTGGGATTACCGCGTTGAGGTGCTTCCCGTTAAAAGCGGGCACACCCCTCTGCGGGGCTTCCCCAAAAACACGACGGCTTGATAACACGGCGTGACAATATTTCCCGCATCGCGGGCGAAACCGGCAACAGCAGTTTTATCGACCAAACAATGACCCGCCCCAAAAGTTTGTATTCCTCGCACAATGCGGAAATCGTGCCGCGTAAGAATGGAATTGGTGCGGCAGGTTTTCACGCGGCAGTACGCCGCTTTGATTTTGTGGTGCCGGCCGGACTTGAGATGTATCCAAACGCATCCCAAAATTTTCAAAGCACATTTTCCTTGCCGAATTGGGCCGATACGATTAATGTATTGGAGGCGTATGTCGCGCCGGTACCGGTGCAGCGGCTGTCGGTTATATTTCAGACAGCTCGGACACAACATCAGGAGGCACGCGCTTATGGCGGAAAAACACACAATGCGTTCTATGCGTTTGGGCATCGTCGGAATGTTGGCTGTAGCCTTCCTGGCAACGGGAATCGTCACGGCGGCGGCGAAAAAGCCATATCCGACACCCAATATGCTCCACCATGGATGGCAGTTGAATTTTGTGTGGCATAAGCCGCAACGCATTTACGTGGCGGTGGGGCATGGCATTCACCGCAGTTTGCGGCAGTACTGGTTTATGCGGTACACCGTTACCAATAATACGCATCAGGACATTTTTTTCATTCCATCGTTTGTCCTTGCAACGGACACCGGTAAAGTTCTGCGGCCAGTAACCGGCCTTTCGCCGCGGATTCTTACGAAAATCCGCACCGTTACCGGAGACCAATTTATCATCAGTCCCGGACTGATCGCCGGCAAACTTCTGCAGGGTGATGATAACGCAAAAGACGGCGTGGCCGTATTTACCAATGTTCCATTTAAGGCGCGACGATTCAAGATTTTTGTTTCGGGCCTTGCCGCGGATACCGCTTTGCAAAAAAATCCGCTCACGCACAAAGATGTCGTGTTGCATAAAACCCTGGAACTGAATTTCTGGATACCCGGTGAATCGGTGCGCATTGTCCCGCAGCCACAGTTTGCGGGGAAAAAATGGGTTATGCGCTAACGCTCCAGGGCGAAGGCGGCCCGCCGCAGTCGCGGCCTGACCAATGTCGCACTGTAGTGCTAGGCCAAAGTGGCCTTTGCGTTGTGCTATCGGGCCGCAAACGCCGTTGTGCTGAATTCAAACGGCTGGAAGAGTCAGCAAGATGGATACATCTCTTCAGGGCTGCTTGCTGATTGCCATGCCTTCCCTGCGCGACCCCCATTTTTTCCATTCCGTCGTGCTGCTGTGTCGGCATGATGAGGATGGTGCCATGGGCGTGGTGATTAATCGTCCATTGCGCGCTACCGTCCGCCAGGCGTGGAAACAGATCAGCCAGCAGGCCTGCGAATGTGACGAACCATTATATCAGGGCGGACCATGCCCCGGCCCGGTCATCGCAATTCATACGCTGCCTGATGACGCCGACGCCGTTGTCGCATCGGGCGTTTATATGACCATCAATGGGGATACCATTCAAAGCTTTGTAAACCGCAAAATGAATGCCGTTAAATACCTCATTGGCAATGCCGGATGGTCACCAGGACAGCTTGAAGAAGAGATCCGCGCCGCATCCTGGCTGGTTGCCCAGGCCACTGCCGAAGAAGTGTTTCACGCGAAAGAAGATCAATGGCTGAATTTATCGCGCGCCATCTCGTTGCAGGCATCCCGGCAACATCTCAAGCCGGGATCCATTCCATCTGATCCATCCATGAATTAAAACAGCCGCCCGGCGATTGGCAATGGCCCGACCAGTGGCTTGGCGTAGCGGATAAATGCGCTGTTAATATCACATCCATCAACCACAAAGCTGGTATCCAGTGGCTTGGTTTGCCGGGCAACATTGGTCAATGCCGTCGGGAAGAAATCAGCTTTATACGGTTCTTCGCTGAGGCGCTTAATGGCCACAGATCCACTGGATAGCCCATCCGGTGCCTTAATGGCGTATTGCACCGCCATGCGCCCGCATAACCGGGCCTCATGCGCATCGCTGGAACTGACAATACTGGGGAAGCTGCGTTGCAGATAGCCGAAGGTATCGGCACGCACGCGGAGTTTTCCACCGGTCTTTTGCTGCAACGCAATACCCAATTTCGATTTCACCATTTCTGAAAGATAATCTCCCAGTGCCCCGGTGCCGGAAAGCTGCTTGTTGCCATGGGCGTCAACTTCGCCCCCCTGCATCGCCTTTTCCGTCACCAGTGAGTTTTTATCACCCACCTTGTAACGTATGCCCTCGCTGGCCGCGATTACACATCGGCCCAGCTTGGTATAAACGCGATCAATATCCGCCAGGAATTGATCATCTGAAAAGTTCACTTCCGGTACATAAATCAGATGCGGGCCGTCATCGTCTCCCTGCCGGGCCAGCGCCGAAGCGGCGGTCAGCCAGCCGGCGTCACGGCCCATGATGATGTCGATTTTCACGCCCTTCAAAGAACGGTTATCTAAATCATCTCCCATGACCGCAAGGGCCACAAAACGTGCCGCTGAGCCAAAACCCGGGCAGTGGTCGGTGGTGCGTAGATCATTATCAATGGTTTTTGGCACATGGTACACATGCAGCGGATAACCTTCCTTGATGGCCATTTCACTGACGATTCGCGCTGTATCCGCCGAGTCATTGCCGCCGATATAGAAAAAATAGCCGACATTGTTTTTCTTAAACGATTCCAGCAGCTTAATGCAATACGCTTCATCGGGTTTATCCCGCGTGGAACCCAAAGCACTTGATGGCGTCTGGGCCACCCGTTCCAGCAGATCTGTCGCCACGCCATTGAGCG
>JAJYGE010000169.1 GCA_021785155.1 Planctomycetota bacterium | reverse complement strand
CGATCTTTTGGGTTTTCTTGCGTTGATTCCATGGTTTAAGCAACATACCGCCCACCAGCGTGTTGTAGCCAGGCCCCAATGGTGAGAAGCCATTGATCTGAAATATTTTTTCAGTTTCTGGAAAGCTGCCGCAAATTTGGCGAATTTGCGAGGCGTAGGCGCTCATGTAATGCAGCGTGGCGGTCGGGGGACCAATAGCCGTGAAAAACAGAATGCCCTGATCTTCGGCGGGAGCTAACTCGCTTTGAGTCTCCAATAACATTAAAGGAATGCTGACAAATAAAATCAGCGCCATGATGAGTACCGACCAGCGGAAAGCCAGAACCGTATGGAGGGAACGTTCATAGCCCCGACGAAGCTTCATGAAAATGGCATCAAG
Organism: Planctomycetota bacterium; assembly: GCA_021785155.1. The sequence goes on along the minus strand of JAJYGE010000169.1, from coordinate 4,971 downwards.
AAAATGTACTAATCCGTGTTCTGATGCCGGCTTAAGCACTTTGCTGCTGAGCATTGGTGATAGCGTCAGCGCGACGATCATGGAGACAAAAACGGTAAAAACAAGCGTGAACGCGAACTCTGTAAACAAGCTGCCAGTAAGGCCACCCATGAAACCAATCGGTGCGAAAACTGCCGCCAGGGTTGTGGACATGACGATGATCGGCCCAGCAAGCTCACGAGCCCCCTTGAACGATGCCTGTAAAGGGGTAAGGCCTTCATCAATGTGCCGATGTATATTTTCCACCATGATGATGGCGTCGTCAACGACCAGCCCAATGGCCAGAATCACGGCCAGCAGTGTCAGTAAATTGATTGTGAAACCGAACGTTATCATGAACAATCCGGCACCAATGATGGCCAGCGGGATTGCAATCACTGGAATAAGCAAGGACCGGAAAGATCCCAAAAACAGGAAAATCACTAAAACGACAATGCCCAGCGTGATAAGCAAGGTGTGCTCAACTTCGGCAATGGCAGCCTTGATGTATACACTGCCGTCGTACCCGACTGCGCCATGCAGTCCCGCCGGCAGATTTGTCTGGATTTGTCGCAGCGCGACATGAACTTCGTGAGCCAGTGTTAAATCATTGGCGGTGGGACTTGGGAAAACACCGATAAATGTCGCCGGCTCGCCGTTTAAAAATACGCTCTGGTTGTAATTTTGCGCCCCCATGGTGACATTGGCTACATCCCTGAGCCGAATCGGTACATTATTAACATATTTTACGACAAGATTTTTGAAATCGGCCAGCTTATGAATTGAAGTATTGGCGGTAATCACCTGCGCAATGTTCTTACCGCGGATTCTTCCGATGGCTGAAACAAAGTTGTTGTTGGCCAATGCGGCCGACACATCCGCCGGCGTGAGTCCTAACGCCGCAAGTTTGGCAGGCCGTAACCACACTCGCAGTGCGAAACTATTACCGCTGGAACCAGTTCCAGCGGGCAGAATTTGCGCTTGACTTACTCCCGGCAAGGATTGGACTTTCGGTTGAACCACGCGAAGCAGATAGTCATTGATCTGTTGCTGGCTCATGGAAGTACTGGAAAACGCCAGATAAATCAGCGCCCTGGCATCACCAGTTTCCTCATTGATAACGGGCGTTTGGCTGGCCGGAGGTAACTGGCTGGCGACCTGCTGGACTTTAGCGAGAATCTGCGATACAGCCGCATTGGGATCCGAATTCAGCACCATGTTACATGTAACGGTCGAGGTGCTTTCGGCACTGGTTGTGGTCATGTAATCAATATTTGGCGCTTGCGCGATAGCCTGCTCCAACCGCGAGGTGATATATGCTTGAACCTGAGCGGGATCGGCACCAGGATAGGATGTTGTAACCGTCACAATGGTGCTGGTAATAGTGGGGTATTCCTGCGTGGTCATGCTCATCCACGCGCGTAATCCCAATACCAGGATGATGAGATTGACCGCACAGGCCAAGACCCACCGCTTGATAAATAAATCCGTGAATTTCATTTAAATTCAAACCTTGCCTTATGGTTTAATTTTGTTGCTCACCACAACCACAGATCCGGGCCGCAGTTTGACCTGCCCCGCTGTGACGACCGTTTCACCAACCTTAAGCCCCGATGTTACAACAACATCGCTTCCGAGTGGACTGCCTGTTTTCACCAATGCACTGTGCACGGTCAGTTCTGTTTTTCCGGCCTTCTTTGTCTTTTTGACCACATAGACGTAATCACCATAAGTGTTGTAGGTGATGGCACCAGCGTTCACCACCACTACCTTATTTTTCACGCCTGTGAGCAGTTCAACTTCGCCAAATAATCCGGGCTTGAGCAAAAGTCGCTTATTAGACAATTCCGCCTGCACCTGAATATTTCGGGAAGCGGTATCCACCTGAGAGGATAACGCTTCAACTTTGCCGGTAAACGTTTTGCCGGCATATGCGTCAACGGTCAGTTTAACGGTCTGACCGATGCGGACTTTGGCCAGATCGTTTTGTGGAATGGAGAAATCCAAATACAGCGGCTGCCAGGTGTTAAGCGCCACAATTGGGGTGCCCGGCGACACATATTGCCCGAGGCTTACCTGGCGCAGTCCCATATAACCGGTAAATGGTGCGGTAATTGCCAGTTTCTCAAGCGTTGCACGGTCGCCGGCAACCTGGGCTTTGGCCTGTAATAGCGCGGCCTGGTTGGCATCCAGCGTGGCCTGAGCGGCGGCGCGATGTTTAATGAGATTTTCCGTACGTTGCAGGTTGGTCTTGGCCAGGGATTCGGCGGCGAGATCGGCTTTCAGTTGTGCCAACTGCGTGGTGTTGTCGATCTGTACCAGCTTTTGACCCGCCTTGATCCTTTTGCCAGATCGAAAATATATGGCCGTGACATTGCCGGAAATCTGCGCGGAAATCTGTACCCCCTGAACCGCTGTCACGCTGCCGACAATGTGAATCGCCTGCGGTACGACGTCCGATCTTACAATCCCGGTTGAAACCGTTACCGGTGGAACCGGCATGTGGGCGATCGCGTAGGCCATCTTCTTGTTAATCGTCAGCTTGTATTCAAACAAGCCGATGATAACCGCCAGAAAGACAACCAGCAGAATGACAGAGATAATAATACGTTTTGCCATAATCTTTGCGGACCTCCGCTTTACTTTCTAACCGTCGGCTGCGTTGTTGCCGGCCTGGTCGTTGGGGTTTTTGAAACTTCAACTACCGAATGCTTGTGAACCGTTCTGTATTCTTTGGGCCACCAGCCTCCGCCCATGGCCACAAAAAGTGCGGCCGTATCCTGATAACGTTGCGATTGCGCTGTTACCACCGCCAAACGGGATTGCTGATATTGCACTTGTGCGATTAACAGCGTGGTGTAATCCACTGAACCGGCTTTGTATTCCCAGCGTGCCAGCTTATAAGCACGAAAAGCTGATACATAGGCCTGTTGTTCATATTGCAATGCTTGGGCATCATTCTGCACAGCGCGCAATGCATTGGCCACTTGGGAAAAGTCGTTGAGAATCGTCGACTGGTAATCCGCGACAACTGCCTTCAGCGCGGCCTCCGCCGCCCGCTTATTGGCGCGCAACGTACCACCATCAAAAATGGTCTGCGTCAGGCTGCCGGCAATCGACCAGATCAGACTTGATACATCAAAGAAATTCGCGATTCGCCCATTTTCAAATCCAATATCACCGGTAATCTGAATCAATGGATACATTTTTGCCACCGCTTCACCTACCTGAGCGTCCCCAGCTTTCAGTTGGGCCTCGGCTGACAATATATCTGGCCGCTGGCGCACCAAGGCGGAAGGCAGGGACACCGGCAATGTGGCCGGCAATTTCAATAGATCTAAATTCAATTCCGGTATTCGCGCCTGCGAAGGAATGCGTCCCACCAATACGGCTAAAGCATGGCGCGCGGCGGAAAGCGACTGCTCAAGCGGAGGTAACGTTGCCTCTGTGGCCGCAACCTGACTTTCCTGATTGACCACATCGAGATACGTCACAGAACCAAGGTGGTACTGCTGACGGACAATTTTGAGAATGTTCTCTTCGTTACGAACCAGAGATTGGGTGGTTTTTACCCGCGCTTCCAGCGAGGCTACTTCTATGGCGGTGGTGACGGTATTGCCTTCCAGCGTTAAATAAGCTTCCTGCAGGGCATAAAGCTGTTGTTCTTCCTGAGCCTTAAAAGAGTGCATAACAATTTGATTCAGGCCAAATATATCTGGATCGTAGCTGACTTGCAGGTCGCCGGTATAAAGCGAAAAGGTACGTGTGGCTCCGCCAAATCCCGCACCACTTTGGCGCTGCCGTTGTGCGTCCGCTCCCAGCGAAACCTGCGGGAAAAATATTCCTTCCACAGACTTCAGGTTCTGGTGGGCTTCTTCCAGTGTTGCTTCAGATGCCACCAATGTCGGACTGTTTTTAATGGCTCGGTGTACCAAATGATCGATGGCCTTGGAGTTATAAAGTTTCCACCAGCGGGCTTCGACTTTGGCACCATAGGCGAATGCCTGCGCTCTACCGGCCGCCCCCACTCCAGTAATGACCTTGATTTCCTTCGGTGCAGTGCCAGCCGTGTAAGATTTTACTTTCGGTGCCGGAGGCACTTTCAACGGTGGCTCAAAGGAGCAACCCGTGGTAATCGCAAGGCCTAAAGCAATAAACACCATGCGCCAAGATTTGGACCTGCTGCCGCGAAATAACGATAAAGTTTTTTCTCGGGAGGGAAACAGCTTCATCCCCTTAGCGAAACATCCGGACCACAACCCACATCCCCGGTTCTTTCCGGAGAAGCATTTGAGAGAAGTATAGTAATGAACGTTCCGAAGGTCAAATTGTTATTTGAAATTCTTATTTCGCACAGTTTTGAACCTTTCCATGCCGGGTACAAAATCATTATCGAAGTGGCCTATAAATTAAGAAATATGCGTTTTTTTAGCGATATTTGGCACCACAATCGAAGCAGATTTGAGTTGCCTGAGATTTTCTTATAGGGCACTTATTCAGATTGCAGACAATAATGCCGATAATGGTAGTGGTGATGGTATCTGTGAGCTGCAATCGCCGATGTACTGTACCCGTTAACGAGTAACCCGTCCACGGCAGGCTGGGTTTCGGATAATTACTGGGTGCCAATCGGGCAGTTTTTTAGATCGGCCATCAATGTATAATGTAGAAGGGAATGAGGTTCAATCAGGCATGAGCGATCCATTAACAGCCTTTATGAAGCGGCTGAAACACCCCACGAAATTCGCAATAGTAGGCTTTGCGCTTCTGCTGGCCGTTGCGATCCCACTCTATCAACTTTATGAATCACAAACCAGCAAGATACATACGGTTCGTTCGGAATTAATCTGGGCCCGTTACAGCCAATCCATTGCGCAGTTAATGGCCTTGATTCAAGATCATGAACAGGCAGTCATCGCGGCGGATCGCAACGAATTCATATCGACTGATAAG